>CALAMX010000193.1 GCA_937925755.1 uncultured Burkholderiales bacterium | reverse complement strand
GCGTGAGCGCTTCGACTTCGTCATGGAGGCCGTCCTCAAGGCCGAGGCCGAGACCGGGGAGCGTAAGGGGCATTACCTGAACGTGACCGCCCCCACGCCGGAGGAAATGTACAAGCGGGCCGAGTACGCCAAGGAGATCGGTGCCCCGATCATCATGCACGACTATATCACCGGCGGTTTCTGCGCGAACACGGGTCTGGCCAACTGGTGCCGCGACAACGGCGTGCTGCTGCACATCCATCGCGCCATGCATGCCGTGCTCGACCGCAACCCGCACCATGGCATCCACTTCCGCGTGCTGACCAAGATCCTGCGCCTGTCCGGCGGCGACCACCTGCACACCGGCACCGTGGTGGGCAAGCTGGAGGGTGACCGCCAGGCCACCCTGGGCTGGATCGACCTGCTGCGCGAATCCTTCGTGCCGGAAGACCGCTCGCGCGGCATCTTCTTCGACCAGGACTGGGGTTCCATGCCCGGCGCCTTCGCCGTGGCCTCCGGCGGTATCCACGTCTGGCACATGCCTGCCCTGGTCACCATCTTTGGTGATGACTCCGTGCTGCAGTTCGGCGGTGGCACGCTGGGCCACCCCTGGGGCAACGCGGCCGGCGCGCACGCCAACCGCGTGGCGCTCGAAGCCTGCGTGCAGGCGCGCAACGAGGGCCGTCAGTTGGAGAAGGAAGGCAAGGAGATCCTCACCGCCGCCGCCCAGCACTCGCCCGAACTGAAGATCGCCATGGAGACCTGGAAAGAGATCAAGTTCGAGTTCGACGTGGTGGACAAGCTGGACGTCGCCCACAAGTGATCCGGCGCCTAGTCGCTCCGGGCAGGCTGGAATCTGTCCGGGGTCCGGGCCGGCGCCGACCAAACGAATTGAAAGGAAACCCAAATGGCCAACGTGCAAGCCTATCGTTCCGGTAAGAAATACGAAACCTTCTCCTACCTGCCGCAGATGACCCCCGAGCAGGTGCGCAAGCAAATCGCCTATGCCCTCGCCCAGGGCTGGAACCCGGCGGTGGAGCACACCGAGCGTGGCACCCCGGCGCGGGTAAGCTTCTGGTACATGTGGAAGTTGCCCATGTTCGGCGAGCAGTCGGTCGACGCCGTGCTGGCCGAGATCGAGGCCTGCCACCGGGAATTCCCCGAGCACATGGTGCGTTTCGTCGCCTACGACAACTACGCGCAAAGCCAGGGCATGGCCTTCGTGGTCTACCGCTGAACACCGTGCGGGCGGTGCATCAACACCACCGCTCGACTTGTCAGCTTAGCCCACGGGATGCGCCAGCCCCGGCCCCGTATCCGAAGTCACGCACCCAACGTTCGAGGTAGTTATGATACAAGCCGCAGATAGCACGGCACCCGCCAGCGCCACGCTGTCCGGGCGCGAGCTGGCCTTGAGGCGCCGGCAGGCCATGGCTCGGCACGGCAAGTCCGGGGTCATCAAAACCACGGCCACGCGTCCGGTGCCGGCCACCCTGTACAGCGCCTCCGCGGTCGCCGACGCCCCGTGCGAGGCCTCAGCCCCAAGTTACGCAGTCGAACCGGCGGTCAGCCACGCTGAGGCTGCCCTCGTCGCTGGGCTGCAGACCATGCTCAGCCTCAAACCGAGCCGGGCGCGGCGTGAGGCCCTCGCCCGCGCTGGCAAGGCGGCACTCGCGAGTGCGACCAGCCGCCCGGTCGGCCGGATGCGTCCGTCCCGCCAGTCACCGGTCGAGGCGGAGGCGGCGCAGCCGATACCGGCGGCCGCCAAGGGCTGCGGCTGTGGCTGCAACGGCGCGCCCGGCGGCTGCGGGGGCGCTGGCCAGACCGAGGCGAACGACGTCGGCCTGCAGACGGCTGCGGACCGCGAACCACCGGGCGACACCCGCGTCACCAGAGAGGCCCCGACGGGTCGCGCTCTGGCGCGCGCGCGCCGTGCCGCCCTGGCGCAGGACGGCAAGGCCGGCCTCAAACGTGTGGCCCAGGCTACCAAGATCGCCGCCACCCTGCCGGGACAGGATTGGCAGATGGCCATCGCCAAGGGGGCGACGGGTCGCCAAATCGCCATGCAGCGGCGGCTGGTGCAGTCGCTCGCAGGTCGTACCGGCACAAGCCAGGCCGGGACACGCCCCACTGGGCGCGTGCGCGTTCGCCCGCAACTTCCGGCACCCCCCAAAGTCGAAGAGGGCCACACGCTCTCCGGGCAGACGGTGACCGGAACCATGGTGGAGCGCAGCCCCAAGGTTACGGGTAATGAACCTGGCTCTTGTCGCATCATCACCGGCACGGAGTATATCGGTGCCGAGCAGTACGTATCGATTTGCAAGACCCGACCCGAGCCAGGTCCTGCCAAGGTGGGGGTGAGTACGACCCTGCGCAGCCATAAGGTCACTGGCACAGAGGTCGGGCGCTCTGATAAGGTCACCGGCGACGAACCGGGTTCATGCCGTAACATCACCGGCACCGAGTATCTCTCCGCCGAGCACTTCGAAGAGTTCTGCGCCACCCGGCCGCAGCCACTCACACCGCCCAAGGTCGGTGTCACCCAGACCGACAAGGGTAAGGTCGTGACCGGTGTCCTAGTGGGACGGTCGCCCAAAGTCACCGGTGACGAGTCGGGTGCCGACCGCGTCATCACCGGTACCCGTTACACCCAAACTGCACCCGACACCGGCCCGGACAAGGTGATCGTCACTCACACTGCCGGTGGCAAGCCGGTCACCGGCACGGCGGTGGGCCGCAGCATCAAGATCACAGGTGACGAGCCAGGGGCTTGCCGCGGCATCACCGGGACGCAGTACCTGGCCATTGAACAGTTCCAGGAGATTTGCCATACGGCCCCGCCACCAGTGCCGCGCAAGGTCAGCGTGATGTCCACGCGTAAGGACCTGCCTGTCACCGGCACCGAGGTCGGACGATCCGCCAAGGTTACCGGGGATGAGCCGGGCGCCTGCCGCACGATCACTGGGACGCAGTATTTCAACGAACGCGATTTCGGTCCCTTGTGCACGGTGACTGGTCCGCGCAAGGTAGGGGTGACGCAGACGCTCGCCGGTCAGACCGTGACTGGTACGGAGGTCGGGCGCAGCCCAAAGGTAACCGGTGACGAGCCCGGGGGGTGCAAGCCCGTCACCGGTACCGATTACACGGTCGCTGACCCTGCGGTCTGCGCCACGAGCACCCCAGTTGCACCGGTCGCCAAAGTTCAAGTCGACCAAACCTGGCATGGTCAACCGATCACCGGCAGTCAGGTCGGCCGTGACAGCAAGGTGACTGGCGACGAGTATGGCAGCTGCGCGCCCATCTCGGGAACGCCCTACATCGGCCGCAGCCAATACGCCAACTTCTGCGCCACGCCAGAGGTCGAGGCGCAGCTCGCCCACTTGCCGAGTCAGGCGACCATTCCTGCGACCGTGGTCACTGGCGACCGACCCGGCGCTGGCGGCGGCAAGATGACTGGCGACGAGCGCGGCGCCTGCGAGCCGGTGACCGGCACCCCTTATCTTGGGGTGGACAACCTGCCTGCGCAGTGTGCGACCGCGCCTGTGAGCGGCCGTTTCGTGCCGCGGGCGCGCACCTGGGAAGAGCCGCCCCGTCCTCCGGCGCCCAAGGACTTCAGCATCAAGTCGCCTGCCCGTGAGGCCTGGGAGCGTCGCTTTGCTGAGATTACCGGCACTGCCTACACGAGCGAGCGCATCACCGGCCCGGTCAACAAGGCCGCCGGGCTGGTGACCGGCACACCCGAATTTCGCCACATCAGCGCTCTCGGGCTGCAGGCGGCAGAGCAGGCGCGTATTTCGGCCGCGTCGCGAGTCACCGGCGAAGGGCGCCAGGATGGTCCACGCGTCACGGGCGATGCTTGGTATCCGCAAAGCCGAGTCACTGGCACAGAGGGTACTTCGGCCTTGGCGCGCAACCCATCACTGCGCGGTCAGCCGCGCGGGCAAGGGGTGAATGCGCGACTCTGGCGTGAGATCGAGCACCCGCCGGTGCCCGAGAGCCGCATCACCGGCTCTTCCGGCAACACTAGCAAGGGTGCCATCGTGACCTACTCGGGTGGGGCACGCGGCTGAGGGCGAAGGCATGAACACCCGCAAGCGTCTCGCCGCCATACAACGCACCGCAGCGCGCGCCTCCGGCGTCTCGTCTGTGCCAGAGGCACTGCCTGCAAACCCGGCCTGTGTCATTGGGCCGGGGCAGCGCTGCGAACACCCCTTGGTCGATCAGGAGGTCAATCGGCGCCTGTATGCCTACGAGCAGCGGATACGGGGACGTTTCGCTGCCATCAAGGACACACTCAAGGTCGTCTCCGCCCTGCAGCATGAACGTGATTTCGTCGATCGCGCCCAGCACCTCGCCCGTGAGTGTCTCGGATTCGAGTTGCCAACGGCTTTACTCGAGGATGCCTGGGTGACCGGCCTGGACATGCGGGCGCTCCATGCGCACTGCGTCTTTCGTATCTTCAAGGCCTGTGTCGATCAGGCGGAGATCGATCAATCGACTTGGCGCGACTGCCTCGCCATCGACAACGATTTCCTGCTCGCCTGCGGCTATCACACCGTGGACATCAGTCCCTGTGCTGACGGCCGGTTGCAAGGGCTGTTACCCTTCACGTTGCGCATGATCCCCGGCCAGAACGTCTTCGTTAAGGCCTACGCCGGCGCCCTGTTTGACGTGGAGGGCGATATTGGGGATTGGGCGCAGCGTGAGCTCGATCGGCTCACCGGCGGCATCCCGGGCGGTGAGATGGCCAACTATCTCAAGATCGCGGTGTATCACTTCAGCTCCTCCGCACCCACGCACGAGGGCTGTGCCGCGCATGGCAGCAACGATAGCAAGGCGGTCGAGGCGGCGCTCGAACGGCTCAACGAATTGCGTGCGGCGATCGACAACACCTTCGGACGTGGGGCAGCGCCGGACATCCTGCTCATCGGCGTGGACACCGACCTGGATGCCATCCGCGTGCATCTGCCCGACGCTCACGGTGAGGTCAACCCCTACCGCTATGTCGACTCAGCCGTTCTTTATCGTGAGACCCTCGGGATGGATGCCGAGGCCGCACGCGCCCACATCGCACAGGTCGTGGCGCGGGTGGAACACGCCGATGGCTGGGCCCAGGGCGAGGGTGAAATGGCTCCGGGCATGCGCGCCCTAGTGCTGAAGCTACTGGAGGCCAACTTATCGCAGATCGAATACGTCATCCAGCACCACGGTGGGCGTTATGCCGTCCTGGGTCATGACGAGGCCTTCATTTGTGCCGGCGAGGCGACGCAATATGTGCATCTGCGCAACCAATATTATTACGCCCACCTCGACACCGTGGAGGAGGGCGCGGCCGATATGGACGTCGGCGTGCGCATCTTCTCTGCGCTCAACGTCCGACATGGTCTGGCCGTACCAGTGCTCGTGCACTATCACTACTCTTCCCGGGTGCCCGGAGCGCGCGAACGGGCGGTCGAACGCTGCCGGCGTGTCAAAGCGGCGATCGAGGCGCGCTATGCCGACCTCTTCGCACGCGGCTTGCTGCACTGCCAGATGGCAGTGAGCGACCGCTACGATACGGAACGCTGCACCCTGATCGAGGATGTAGAGCAAGACTCGAGACATTGACGCTGCAAGGACACTTGAACGACCTATGAAGATCATGCGTGTAGAAAAGACGCTGGTTTCGACCAACCGCATCGAACAGCTCGGGCACCGCCCTCTCCTGGTCGTGCAGGAAAAAGTGGGCGGCACCCGCAGCGTAGCCATCGATGCCGTCGGCTGTATACCCGGTGACTGGGTGATCTGTGTGGGTTCGAGTGCCGCGCGCGACGCCGCGGGCAGCAAAGACTTCCCGTCGGATCTCACCATCGTCGGCATCATCGACCACTGGGATCCGGACGCCCCCGCCGCACCAGCCGCCAAGCCGGTGGTGGGTGATGCAGCGGCCGCTAGCGGGGGGAAGACCTGATGGAGATCATGCGGGTGATCGACGAGTTGGTCTGCACGCGGCGTGTGCCAGGTCTGGGCGTGGAGTCGCTACGGGTGCTGGTGGATCAGGCTGGGGCGCTGTCGGTCGCCACCGACCCGGTGGGGGTGCCGCCCGGCAAATGGGTGTTCACCGTCAGCGGCAGCGCTGCGCGGCTGGCGATGCGCGATGCGAAGGTCACGACCGACCTGACCATCTGCGGCATCATTGACAATTGGGACGAGTGAAGGCTCATGCTGGCACGGATCCTGCAACCGAGTGGTCGGCGAGCCGTCGCAAGGCCCCGTAGGAGCGACGACAGTCGCGGCCGTCGTCGTTCCTACACGCGTTTTCAGCGGCTTCGTAGACCTGATGGACGGTTTTACGCAGTTCGGGACACGATCCCCCGGCGATACAAGTGGTCGTGAATTCGTTATCAATGTTGTTCCTGGAAGGAGTCATGAAATGGCAGAACGTATGGGTATTGCGCTGGGTATGATCGAGACCCGGGGGCTGGTCCCCGCGATCGAGGCGGCCGACGCCATGACCAAGGCGGCCGAGGTGCGTCTGATCGGCCGCCAGTTTGTCGGCGGCGGCTATGTGACCGTGTTGGTGCGCGGCGAGACCGGTGCCGTGAACGCCGCGGTGCGCGCCGGTGCCGACGCCTGCGAGCGGGTGGGTGACGGTCTGGTGGCCGCACACATCATCGCCCGCGTACACAGCGAGGTCGAGGGCATCCTGCCCACCGCTCC
>CALAMX010000192.1 GCA_937925755.1 uncultured Burkholderiales bacterium | reverse complement strand
TACGTCTCGGTCGGGGTGCATGCCCCCACCTCGGGTCGGGTCATCGCCGTGGAGCCTAGGCCGGTGCCGCATCCTTCGGGACTGAAGGACCTGTGCGTGGTGATCGAGGCAGACGGCGAGGACCGTGCCATCGACATGGCGCCACTCGACTGGCACCGCATGGATGCGAGCGCCCTGCGCAACCGCCTGCGCGAGATGGGGTTGGCGGGCCTGGGCGGTGCCGTCTTCCCCAGCTTCATCAAGCTCAACCCCGGCGCGCGGCGGCAAGTCCCCATCCTGATCCTCAACGGTGCCGAGTGCGAGCCCTGGATCACCTGCGACGACCGGCTCATGCGCGAGCGTGCCAGCGAGATCCTGATCGGTGCAGCCATCATGCGCCACATGTTGGGGGCGGAACAGGTGCTCGTCGGCATCGAGGACAACAAGCCGGAAGCCATCGCCTGCATGACGGCGGCGGCCGCCGGCAGTGACATCGAGGTGGTGGCAGTGCCGACGGTTTATCCAGCCGGTGGCGGCAAGCAACTCACCTATACCCTGACCGGGCGGGTGACCCCTTCGCGCGGGCTCACGACCGACGTGGGGGTGCAGATGTTCAACGTGGGCACCGCCTACAGCCTGTATCGTGCAGTGACCTTCGGCGAACCGCTTTTGAGCCGCATCGTCACCGTCACCGGGCACGTCGCCACACCCGGTAACTTCGAGGTCCGTCTGGGCACGCCGGTGGCAGACCTGCTCGCGGCGGCCGGAGGAGAACTGCCCCAAGCCACCGGACGAGTGATCGGTGGGCCGATGATGGGTTTCGAGCTGCACGACACGGCCGCACCGGTGACCAAGGCGGTCAACTGCGTCCTGGTGAAGAACGCCGAGCTCTTCCCGGAGCCGCCGTCGCCCATGCCCTGCATCCGCTGCGGTGCCTGCGCACGCGCCTGTCCGGTCGGGCTGCAGCCCTTTGAGCTGTACTGGTACGCGCACCATCGCGATTTCGGTAAGACCCAGTCCTATAACCTATTCGACTGCATCGAATGCGGCTGCTGCAGCTATGTCTGCCCGAGCCACATCCCCCTGGTCGATTTTTATCGCTACGCCAAGAGCGAGATCTGGGCACGTGAGCAAGAAAAACAGGCCGCCGACCAGGCGCGCGCGCGGCACGAGTTCCGCACTTTTCGGCTCGAACGCGAGAAACAGGAGAAGGCCGAGCGTTTGGCCAAGAAGGCGGCCGAGCGACTCGAGTCGGGGGCGGTCGCTGGCGATGACCTGGAGGCGGCACGCAAAAAGGCCATCCTGGCGGCCGCCATCGAAAAGGCGAAAAAGGCGAAGGAAGCGGTGCAACCGAAAAACGTGGACAATCTGCCGGCCGATATCCAGCGTGAGATCGCCGCAATCGAGGCGCGCCGTAAAGCCAATTCTGTCCAATCCGAGGTGGCGGCCTCGGCACAGCCCACGCGAAACCCCTGATCTCTCAACCTGAGTCGCCTACCCCACACCATGGCAAGCTCGCCGCATATCGCCCTGCAGCGCAACAGCGTGCGTGGGGTCATGCTCAAGGTTCTGGCGGCCCTGGTACCGGGTATCGTGGTGTATGCCTGGGTGTTCGGGCCCGGTATCTGGGTGAGCCTGCTCGTCTGCACTGCCTTCGCCTACTTCTTCGAAACCCTGGCGCTGGCCATGCGCAACCAGCCGCTCAAGCCCTTCCTGAGCGACGGCTCGGTGCTGGTCACCGCCTGGCTGCTGGCTCTCTCGTTGCCGACCATGCTGCCCTGGTGGATCTACGCAGTCGGCATGCTCTTCGCCGTGCTGGTCGCCAAGCACCTCTACGGTGGCCTCGGCCAGAACCTGTTCAACCCGGCCATGGTCGGCTATGCCGCCTTGATCGTCAGCTTCCCGATGTACATGAATCTATGGCCTGCCCCGGTGAGCGTGGCGAGCCACGCCCCCACACTGCAGGAGGCCATCGACCTGGTCTTTGCCGGTCAGGGGGCGATAAGCCCGGATGCCTACACCACGGCCACGCCCATGGACACCCTGCGCGCACACGTGCGGGCGGGAGGCGAGGCTGCGGAGGTTGTGCGAGCGAGTTTCCAGGTCATCGGCAAAGAGGCCCTGGTCGTCACCTACCTGTTGGGGGGGCTGCTCTTGCTCGCCACGCGGGTCATCACCTGGCACATCCCTGTCGCATTCCTGGCTGGCATAGTGGCCACGGCGGGCGTGCTCTATCTGCTCGATCCCGCCCGGCATGCCGATCCCCTCTTCCATCTGGTGACCGGCAGCACCATGTTGGGGGCCTTCTTCATCCTCACCGATCCAGTCTCTGCCAGCGGCACACCGCGCGGCAAGCTGATCTACGCCGGGCTCGCCGGCTTCATCACCGTGCTCATCCGCAGCTACGGCAATTATCCCGACGGTGTGGCCTTCTCGGTCCTGCTGATGAACATGGCCGTGCCCTTCATCGACGCCTACACCCAGCCCAGGGTGTTCGGCCAGACACGTGGTGGCAGGAGGGGATCATGAACCCTGCCCTGCGCGAGACCCTGACCGCCTCGGTCACCCTGCTCGTCTTCGCCATCATCGCTTCGGCCCTGCTATCGGGGACCTTCACGCTGACCCGTCCCCAGATCATTGCCAGCGAGGAGGCGGAAAAACGCGCCCGTATCGCCGAGACCCTGCCAGCGGGAAGCTACGACAACGATCTCGTACGCTCGGCACGCCCCCTGCCACCCTCCCCTCTGCTCGGGCTACGCCAGCCGGGACGCTACTATGTCGCCGTCAAGGCCGGCACGCCCGTTGCTGTGGTGCTGGAGGCTACGGCCCCCGACGGTTATAGCGGTGAGATCCGCCTGCTCGTGGGCATCCGCGCCGACGGCCGTATCACTGGGGTACGGGTCACGGCGCACAAAGAGACCCCGGGCTTGGGCGACTACATCGAGGCCAGCAAGAGCCGCTGGATCCGGACGTTCGAGGGGCGCGCCCTGGGCGATCCCCCCAGCGCGCTGTGGAAAGTGCGCAAGGACGGTGGCGTGTTCGACTCCATGGCCGGGGCTACCATCACCCCGCGCGCCGTGGTCAAGGCCGTGCACCAGACGTTACAGTACTTCGAGGCGCACCGTGCGGAACTCCTGACTCTGACCCCGTCTCCATCTCAACAGAGGTCACGTCCATGATCTCCCGTGAAGCACGCGACATCATCGTCAACGGTTTGTGGAAACAGAACCCCGGCCTAGTGCAGCTCCTGGGGCTCTGCCCCCTGCTGGCCATCAGCAACAGCGTGGTCAATAGCCTCTCGCTGGGGCTCGCCACCACCCTGGTCATGACTGTGGCGAGCGTCTCGGTCTCGCTGCTGCGCAACTTCATCCCGCACGAGATCCGCATCCCCACCTTCGTGCTGATCATTGCCGCCGCGGTCACGGTGGTGGACTTGCTGATGAACGCCTATGTGCACCCCCTCTACCTGGTGCTGGGCGTGTTCATCCCGCTGATCACCACCAACTGTATCGTGCTGGCACGGGTAGAGACCTTTGCCTCCAAACGCTCCACTTTCAGCTCCGTGCTCGACGCAGTGATGATGGGTCTGGGGCTCACCCTGGTGCTGGTCGTGTTGGGCGCGCTGCGCGAGGTCGGCGGCAAGGGAACCTTGTTCTCCGGCCTCGACCTGGCACTGGGACCGGCTGCCCGCGACTGGGTCGTGACCGTGCTGCCAGACTATCAGGGCTTCCTACTCGCCATCCTGCCGCCCGGTGCCTTCATCGGCCTGGGGCTGCTCATCGCCCTCAAGAACGGCATCGAGGCCATGCGGCAGGCACGCCGGGTGCAGCCCGTACCGGCGCTTTAGGGCATGCAGGCAAGCTACGCCAGCGAGCGGATCGTTCCCCTGCCCGCATGAATGCCGCCAAGCGCCGTGCCATCTTCGAACGTCTGAGGGCGGCCAATCCCCACCCTACCACCGAGTTGCAATACGCCACGCCCTACCAGCTGCTGGTGGCGGTGGTGCTCTCCGCCCAGGCCACGGACAAGAGCGTCAACCAGGCCACGGAGACGCTCTTCCGTGTGGCGGGCACACCCGAGACGATGCTGGCCCTGGGCGAGGAAGGCTTGAAGGCCCACATCCGCCGCATCGGTCTGTATCAGTCCAAGGCCCGCCACATCATCGCCCTGTCGCGCGTGCTGCTGGACAAGTACGGCGGCCAGGTACCGGCCGACCGGGAGGCGCTGGAAGCACTGCCCGGTGTGGGTCGCAAGACCGCCAACGTCGTCCTCAACACCGCCTTCGGCCAGCCCACCATCGCCGTGGACACGCACATCTTCCGGGTGGCCAACCGCACGGGTCTGGCACGCGGCAAGACGGCCCTGGCCGTCGAACGGGCACTGACCCGCAACACCCCCGCCGAATTCCGGCAGGATGCACACCACTGGCTGATCCTGCACGGTCGCTACGTATGCAAGGCCCGCAAACCGGACTGCGCCAATTGCCCGATCAACGACCTGTGTGAGTGGGAGGAAAAACCCAGCATGGGGTCGGTCAACACCCATCCCGCCTCACCCTTCAGCCCTCACCCCGAATGAGCGCCGCCACCGCCCTCACCAAGGCCCCGGTCGCCACGCCCGAACTGGCCGCGGATGCAGTGCGCATCGCTCTGGACAAGGCGGGCATCGCCCATCCGCACGCCGTGTTGCTTTATCTCAGCGCGGATTTCGCGCGCGACCCCACCCCTGCGCTCAGGGCAGCCGCGCGCGTAGCCAACTGCCTGCAGATCGCCGGCTGCACCGCCTCCGGCCTGTTCACCGAAGACGAATGGGTGCTCGACACCCCCGCTGCGGCGGCCTTGGTCCTGGGCGAGCCCTACCGCTTGCAGGCGACGTGCCCCGGAGAGCCGGTGCTGACCCTGGCGGCGCCGAACGCGCTCGACTGGAACTGGCTCGCCGGCGGTGGTGAACGCTACGGCGGCGTCGCCGGCGACGTCACCGGCCAGGGCCCCTACAGCGTCTGGCACATGGGCCGCATCCAACCCCAGGGACGCTGTGAGCTCACGCTCACCGGTGGCCAGGCACGCATCGGGGTGGCGCACGGGGTGCGGCTGCTCTCGCCCCCCACCCTGCTCACTGCTGTGCGCGCGCACGACCTCCTCGGCATCGCCGGCCAGCCCGCCCTGTCCGACCTAGTACGCGCGCTACCGCTGGGTACCCGTAGTCCCGAGCGCATCCCCTTGCACCTGCTCATGCTCGGCGTGACCTACGGGCGCCTGGATCAGGCCATTGAGGAGGGACGCTATCACCTGCTGCCCGTGCTCGCCGCCAACCCCAACACCGGCGCGGTGACGGTCGCCGGCGAGGTCGCGCACGGCAGCCACGTATTCTGGGCCTTGCGCCAGCCGCAGGCGGCCGAGTACGAGATGCGCAGCCTCATCGACCGCCTGAGCCGCGACCGGCTTGACGAGCCGCAGTTCGCCCTCATGTTTCCCTGCATGGGGCGCGGCCCCGCCTTCTACAACGGTGAAGACAGGGACATCGTGCAATTCACCCGTCGCTTTCCTGAGACGCCGCTGATCGGATTCTACGGCAATGGCGAGATCGCCCACCTCGACGGCGCCAATCGTCTGTTACAACACAGCACGGTCTTGGCGCTCTTCTATCCCCATGTTCCAACCTAGTCGCGAGCAAGCAAGGCGCTTCTACGTCGAGGCGTGGCGCAGATACCGTGTTGGCGAGCCGCTGGAACCACTCCAGGCCCTCGCTGCCGAGCTGATCCTGCAACACCCCGAGTATCACGCCCTGCTGGAGGACGCAGAGGCCAGTCTCGCGCGCGAGTGGCCGCCTGAGCTCGGCGAGACCAACCCCTTCCTGCACCTGGGCCTGCACCTGGCCATCGCCGAGCAACTATCGATCGACCAGCCGCGCGGCATCCGCAGCCTGCATCAAGCCCTGTGCGCGCGACTGGACGACGAACACGCGGCGCAACACGTGCTGATGGAGTGCCTGGCCGAGACCATCTGGTACGCCCAGCGCTCAGGCCAGGCGCCCGACGCGACCGCCTATTTGGCCTGTGTCAAACGCAAGGCACGGGGTTGAGCCTGGGGCTTAAGGCCTCAGCCCGCGGTCTTCTGTCTTGGGCTAAGATGCTACGCGCTGTTTACATCGGGGCAGTTCTCGTTGGAGGGCGAGCCACATGGTTCTGAGATCGACATGGGTCATCGTCTGAGCCGCATCGTCACCCGTACCGGCGACGACGGCAGCACTGGCCTGGCCGATGGTCGGCGGGTGCCGAAACACGACGCGCGCATCGAGGCCCTGGGGGAGGTCGATGAGCTCAACAGCCTGTTGGGCCTGCTGCTCACGGAAGACCTCGACGACGCCCTGCGCGTCCTACTCACCGAGATCCAAAACGACCTGTTCGACCTGGGCGGCGAGCTCGCCTTGCCCGACCACCCACAGGTCGGAGAGCCGCACGTCCAGAGGTTAGAGGAGGCCATCACCCGGTTGAACGCGAGTCTCCCCCCCCTCAAGGAGTTCGTCCTACCCGGCGGCACCCGTACCGCCGCCCTGGCCCACGTCTGCCGCAGTGTGTGCCGGCGCGCCGAGCGCCGGCTCACCCGCCTCGGGACAGAGGCTCCCCTCTCACCCTATCTGCGGCAGTATCTGAACCGCCTGTCCGACCTGCTCTTCGTCCTCGCCCGCGCGCTCAACCAAGCCGCAGGTCGGCCGGAGCCGACCTGGCGAGGGCCGAGGCGCGCCTGAAGGCAAAACCGGGACTGCAAACAGCTGCGGCCTCAGAGCTCGCGCACGACCCGCTTGATGACATCGTCCTCTGGGTGTGGTTCGATGCGAAAGCCTAGGCTTGCGCAGAGCTTGAGCATGTTGCGGTTGCTCTTGAGCACCTCGCCCTCCATGGTGCGAATGCCTTTGGCGCGCGCCACGTCCATCAACACGTCCATCAGCTTGTGGCCGATGCCTTGGTGCTGCCAGCGGTCGTCCACCACCACGGCGAATTCGCAGGACGTACGATCGGGGTTGGTGGCGTAGCGGGCCACCCCCAGCTCCACCTCACGGCCATCCTGCTCGGTCACCGCCAGCAGGGCCATCTCACGGTCGTAGTCGATCTGGGTGAGCCGAACCAGCATCTGTGGCGGCAGCTCACGCACGGCGTCCATGAAGCGGAAGTACTTGGTTTCCTCGGACAGCCCACGCACGAACGCCTGTGTCATCTCCGCATCCTCTGGCCGGATTGGCCGGATCACCACATTGGCGCCGTTGGGCAGCTGCCAGTGCGTGACCAGATGCGAGGGATAGGGATGGATGGCCATGTGCCCATACCGGTCGGCACTGGGCGGGCGCGGCGCGATGGTGATGCGGGCGTCGGCTGCCATGGCGCCATGCTCGTCCACCAGCATGGGGTTGATATCCATCTCGACGATCCAGGGCAGCTCGCAGACCATCTCCGACACCCGCAGCAGGATTGCCTCCAGTGCCTCCACGTTGGCAGCGGGTCGGTTGCGGAATTCACCCAAAAGACGAGCGATACGGGTGCGCTGAATGAGGTCGCGCACCAGATAGCGGTTCAGGGGCGGTAACGCCACGGCGCGATCCTCCAGAGCCTCCACGTCGACCCCACCGGCACCGAAGGCGATCACCGGACCAAGAACGGGATCGCTCACCACACCGACTAGGACCTCGCGCGCATTGGGCCGATTGACCATGGGCTCGATGACCACCCCGTCGAGCACCGCATCGGGCCGTCGCTTGTGCACCTCGGCCTGCATCTCCAGATAGGTAGCACGCACCGCCTGGCCGCTGGACAGACCGAGGCGTACACCGCCCACGTCAGACTTGTGGGTGATGTCCGGGGAGTTGATCTTCATCACCACCGGGAAGCCTAGCTGCTGGGCCATGAGCATGGCCTCGGTGGGGCTGCGGGCGATCAGCGTCTGTGCCACCGGGATGTGGAAGGCTGACAGCAGGGATTTGGCCTCCACCTCGGTCAGCGTGTGGCGCCCCTGCGCCAGCGCGCTCTCGACGATCAGGCGCGCCCCCTCCACATCGGGCTCCTTCTGCTGGGAGAGCGGACTGGGCGTCTGCATCAGCTGACGCTGGTTCTCGTAGAAGGTAGAGATGAAGGAAAAGACCTCCACCGCCGACTCCGGCTGTTTGAAAAAGGGGATGTTGTTCTGCTTGAATACGGCGCGCCCGCCGGCGACCTGGTCCTCGCCGATCCAGCAGGCAAGCACCGGCTTGTCCGAGGTCCTGGCCGCCTCCACCACGGCCTGCGCCGCTTCAGTCGGCTTGGTCATGGCCTGTGGGGTCAGCATCACCAGTACTCCGTCCACCCCACGGTCAGCCAGACACGCCTCGACGGCGGCCTTGTAGCGATCGGCGCCGGCATCGCCGATGATGTCTACCGGGTTGCCATGCGACCAGTTGGGCGGCAGGGCCGTGTTGAGCCGCGCCAGGGTCTGGGGGGAGAGCTCGGCGAGGCGCACGCCAAGGTCGACCGCCCGGTCGGTCGCCATCACGCCGGGACCGCCACCGTTGGTTACGATGGCCAGCCGGTTGCCGGCCGGCCGCAGGCGCGAGGCCAAGGCCTTGGCCGAGGCGAAAAGCTGCAGGATGGTGTCCACCCGCACCACACCGGCACGGCGGACCAGGGCGTCGAAGACCGCATCCGAGCCCACCAGGGCGCCGGTGTGCGACTGCACCGCCTTGAGCCCGGCCGCATGTCGGCCGACCTTGATCAGCACTACCGGCTTGAGCCGAGCCACCGCCCGTAGGGCGCTCATGAAGCGGCGGGCATCACGGATCCCCTCGATGTACATCAGGATACCGCGGGTGGCCGAGTCGTAGGCCAGGTAATCGAGGATCTCACCGAAATCGAGATCGGCCGAGGCCCCCGTGGAAACGACCGAGGAAAAGCCGATGCCGTTGGACGCCGCCCAGTCGAGCATGGCGGTGCACAACGCGCCCGACTGCGAGACCAGGGCGAGGTTGCCCAGTAACCCGTTGTCCAGCGCAAAGGTAGCGTTCAGCCCGAGGGAAGGACGCTGGATGCCGAGGCAGTTGGGGCCAATGAAGCGGATGCCGTAGCGATGGGCGATGGCGAGCAGTTTTTCTTCCAGGGCCACCCCTTCGGGCCCCACCTCGCGGAAACCGGCAGAGAGCACCACGGCGTAACGGATGCCGCGCTTGCCGCAGGCCTCCATGATCCCCGGCACGCTGGGCGCGGGTGTGGCGATGATGGCCAGGTCTGGTGTCTCCGGCAGTTCCCCCGCCCCGGCGTAGCACTTCTCACCGTAGAGGGTCTCGTGCTTGGGATTGACGGGGTAGACACGCCCGCCATAACCCGCCTTTTTCAGGTTGCGGTAGATCACCCCGGCGACCGAATCTTCGCGTTCGCTAGCGCCGAAGACGGCCACGGAGGCGGGGTTGAACAGCGGGTACAGGTAATGCTGGCTCATGGCGTCTCTGGGTTGGATGATGCGAAACTCGATGCTAGAGGCCTGTCGGACTTGAGGTTGATCTACTGCACCGGTGGGAAGAGCGGTCCATTTTCCCTCGATTTCTCGCTGCATAGGCCAAGTCGGCGCCTCGAAATCGTGGAAAACTGTCCTCGCTCTCCCACCCGGCTCGCTACGATCGCTCAAGTCCGACAGGCTCCTAGCGTCCGGCAATGACAGCCGCGTAATGCAGGCTTATATTCTCGCATGCTGGCCCACCATCAGGCCGCCGATACGTACCATATGTCTACCGCCTACATCACCCACCCGGTCTGCCAACGGCATGTCGCCGGCCTTGGACACCCCGAGTGCCCCGAGCGCCTGAGCGCCATCGAGGACCGACTGCATGCCGCCCATCTGCACGACGACCTCACCCACTACGATGACCCGCCGGCGGCCACCCGTGAGCAGCTACGGCGCGTGCACGACCCGGCATACATCGAGCACATCTTCCGGCTGGCGCCCGCCTCTGGCCAGGTCCAACTCGATCCCGACACAGCGATGAATCCGTACAGCCTGCAGGCCGCACTGCACGCCGCGGGGGCAGCCATCAAGGCGGTGGACGAGGTCCTCCTCGGCACGGTGCAAAACGCCTTCTGCGCGGTGCGGCCACCAGGACACCATGCCGGACGCCGCAGCTTCGGCGGTTTTTGCATCTTCAACAATGTTGCTTGCGCCGCCGCGCACGCCCTGGCCACCTATGGGGTGCAGCGGGTCGCCATCGTCGATTTCGATGTACACCACGGCAACGGCACGGAAGAGATCTTCCGGGAGGACGGGCGGGTGCTCTTCGTCTCCACCTTCCAACATCCCTACTACCCGTACTGCGGGGCGGAGACCGTGAGCGAGCACATCGTCAACCTGCCCTTGCCGGCCGGTACCAGCGGGAGAGACTACCGCGACGCCTTCGAGGCACGCGCGTTACCGGCCCTCGACGCCTTCAGGCCGGAGCTGATCCTGCTTTCGGCCGGCTTCGACGGACACTGCGAGGACGACATGGCCCATTTCAACCTGGTCGAGGCCGACTATGTCTGGATCACCGAACAGGTCATGGATATCGCCCGCCGCCACGCGCAGGACCGCATCGTCTCCGTGCTGGAGGGCGGCTACAACCTGAATGCCCTAGGCCGCAGCGTCGCGGCCCACATCAAGGCGCTGGCGGGTTTGTAGCGGCGGGGGCCGCCTCGATCGCTGCCAACCGCTCCTGCAGGACACGGATCTGCCGGTTGATTTGCACCACCGCCGGGTGCTCGGCGGTAAAGCGCAGCATGAGGGATTGCCGCCGCTCCTCCAGACTGGCGATCTGCGCCCGGATCTGCTCCGGATCCCGCGTTGGCCGCTCCTCGATGGTGTATTTCTCAGCCAGGGTCTGCAGTCGCTCTTCCAGCCGGGTTGGGGCGGATGCACGCTCATCGAGCACGGGCACCGCTGGCGACGTTCCGGCGCAACCACAGAGCGTAAGCGCCATCAAGGCGTAGTGCAGGCCGGCCCGCCTGAACTCTGCCATGCCGGCCACTAACCCTTCTTGCCCGCCTCCAGCCCCGGCGCGAGCTTGTGTTCGACGGCGAAGACGGCCGCCTCGACGCGCGAGGAGAGATTGAGCTTGGCCAGGATGTGGCGCACGTGCAGCTTGACCGTGTCGTAGCTGATGTCGAGCTGGCGGGCGATGGCCTTGTTGCTCTCGCCCTTGGCCAGGTGGGCGAGGATCTCGCGCTCGCGCTGGGTCAATGTGTCGAGCAGGGAGTGTGCACTGTGTTTGGCGTCGAGGAGGTTGACGAGCTTGGCCGTCATTGCCGGCGCGACTGCGGTCTCGCCCTTGACGGCGCGCTGTATGGCATCGATCACCTCATCAGGCTCCATACTCTTGAGCAGATAGCCATTGGCGCCTGCACGGAGTGCCCGCGCCAGGTCCTCCTCCGCCTCGCTCACCGTGAGGATCAGGATGGGTAGACTGAAGCCATCGGCCTTGAGCTGCTGCATCAGGCTGATGCCGTCGATGGCGGGCAAGTTCAAATCTAGCAGCAGCACGTCCGGCTGGTGTTCACGCAACAAGGCCTGCACCTCCTGCGGATTGCCGGTCATGGCCACCACCTGGATGGCGCCATCGCGCTCCAGCAGCTCGGCCAGCCCCTTGCGAAATAGCGTATGGTCGTCCACCAGGACGATGCGCAGTGCACTCATGTCGCCTGCTCCTCTTGCACGCTCAGATGCGCCGGGAAACTCAGCCGCACTATGGTACCACCGGCCGGGCGGCTCTCGATGGTCAGCGTGCCGCCCAGTTTGGCAGCGCGTTCGCGCATGATGGTCAGACCAAAACTCTTGCCCACGTGGCTGGCCACCCCAGTCTGTAGCCCCACACCATCGTCGGCGATGTTGACCAAATATTTACCGTCTTGCAGATCGAGATGAACGATCACGTGGCGGGCGCGCGCGTGCTTGCAGATGTTGTAGAGCGACTCCTGGATGATGTGGAAGACCTGGATCTCCTCCTCCGGCGTGAGGACGACGTCCTCGGCGACATTGAGGAGTTCCACGTCGGCGTTGGCCTTTTTGCGGAAGCTGGCCACCATCTCCTGCAAAGCCGGCACCAGTCCACGCGGATCGATACGGTCGCGAAACTGGGTGATGAGATTCCTGAGCTCGGAGTAGGCCATGTCCACCGCCTCCTCGACATCCGAGAGATAGCGGTTTGCACTCGTCTGGTCGCCCGCGGCGATTGCCTCGCCTAGCACGGTGAGCCGCATCTTGGCGTAGGCCAGGGTCTGAGCCAGGGAATCGTGGATCTGGTTGGCGAGCATGGTGCGTTCGTTCATCAGCGAGATGCGCATGTTTTCGCGGGTGAGCCGGGCGTTTTCCAGGGCCATGCCCATGTGATCGCTGATGGAATTGAACAGGAAGCGAATGTCCTCGGGCAGGGGGCTGTCCGTCTCCATGAACAGGTTGTACACACCGAGCACCCGCCCCTTGTGCCGCAGGGGAATGGCGTAGATGGCCCTGCAGCCCTGCGCGAGATAGCTATGCCGCACCTGCTTCTGGCAGACGTTGAGCACGTGATCGAGCTCGGTGCCCTGGTTCAGCGTCGCACGCCCGCAGATCCCGCACTCCAGGGGGACGAAACGTTCCTTCTCGACCACCTGAGACGACAGCCCGATGGCGCCAACCAAGCGCAGGTGTCCACCGTCGGCAGTGAGCATGCGCACCGCCCCCGCCTTCGCCCCCGACAACCGCACCATGATCTCCAGGAAACGCAGCAGCATGTGCTCGACGTTGTCGCTGGCGGACAACCCACTGGCGATCTCCGCGAGCAGTTTGACGGTCGGCATAGGCTCGCCGCCGGCGTTCTGGGTGTGCGCGCCAGGCTGGCTGCGGGCGATCCTGTCGACGGAGATGATTTGTTCGTACACGGTGATTACACGGTCGGGTACCGGTCTCGTCAAGCCGCCGGTCCGCCTCGCCTCAAGGTGGGTGTCAGGTCAGAACCCACTGTCTGCGCATCTGGACAATGCGAATGGAGGCGACCGGACCAAGCAAATCGAACGATTAGACCCGCTGGCCGGTCAGAAATTCTGTGCCACGCGGCTGCGCGCCAGCGGCGGGTTGCGCTCGAAATAGCGTTTGATGCCATTGGCCAGCGCGGCCGCCATCATGTCCTGGTAGGCCTCGTCCTTGAGCTTCGCCTCCTCCTCGGGGTTGGAGATGAAGGCCGTCTCGACCAATATGGAAGGGATGTCGGGGGCCTTGAGCACAGCAAAGCCGGCCTGCTCCACCTGGGGTTTGTGCAAGGGATTGATGCCCCCCAGCGCTTCGAGCACCGCGCGGCCGACCTTGATGCTGTCGGCGATGGTGGCCGTCTGTGCCAGATCGAGGAGGGTCTGCTTGAGATAGGTATCCTTGACGTTGAGATTGACCCCTCCGATCAAGTCCGCCTCGTTCTCCCGCTTGGCCAGCCAGCGCGCCGCCGCCGAGGTGGCGCCGTGTTCGGACAGGGCGAAGACGGAGGAGCCCCTCGCCGTGGGTTTCAGAAAGGCATCGGCATGGATGGAGACGAGCAGGTCGGCCTGCAAGCGCCTGGCCTTGTTCACGCGCTCGTGCAGTGGGATGAAATAGTCGCCGTCGCGGATGAGCACGGCGCGCATGTTGTCGATGCGGTCGATCTGCGCCTTCAGACGGCGGGCGATGGCCAGCGTCACATCCTTCTCGCGCGTGCCGCGTGCACCGATCGCCCCCGGATCCTCGCCGCCGTGTCCGGCATCGATGGCCACGGTGATCAGGCGCAGCATGCTACCGCGCGCCTCCGTTACTTCGCGCCCCTTAAGCTTTGACCCCTCGGCACGGGCGATGGCGGCCTCGACCTGCTGTTCGAGGCTTTGCGTCTGTGCGGGATAGAGGTCGATCACCAGACGATGGGCATAGTCGGCCATCGGCCGTAGCATAAAGACCTGCGGCCGCACCTCGGTCTTGAGATCGATGACGACACGGGTCACACCGGGTCGATTGCGCGCTACGCGCACCCCGGCGACAAAGGCGTCCTGCGCCGTGATCTTAGCGGCGAGATCGGCCAGGGCCTCGGGCTCGATCCCTTCGAGATCGAGCACGAAACGCTCGGGATTCTTGAGCAGGAAGTGGCGGTAAACCGGCACATCGCTCAATTCGAGGGTGATGCGGCTGTATTCGGGCGAGGGCCACACACGGCTCGCCTTGACCGCCAAGGTCGAGGCACCGGCGAGCAACCACCCCAGCAGAAGCGCCAGCCCCAGGACTGCCTGCCTGAACCTCAAACCACCAGCCGCTGCAAACATCGTCTGCCCGCCTCCGTCCTACCCACCAGCTCCGCCACGCGCCCTTCTCCCGAGAATGCCAGCCGGACCTCGACATCCGGCGCTGGTAAACACCCCGCCGCCCGCTCCGGCCATTCCACCAGACAAAGGGCGTTGGGGTTGAAATACTCCCGGAACCCCGCCTCCTCCCATTCTAGAGGATCAGCGAAGCGATACAAATCAAAGTGATATAGATTAAAGCTCGAAAACGAATAAACCTCAACCAAAGAAAAGGTCGGACTCTTGACCCGTCCCTCATAGTGGAGCGCGCGCAACAAGCCGCGCGCCAGGGTCGTCTTCCCAGCCCCCAAATCGCCCGACAGCCAGACCGACATGCCCGGCTGCAAGACGGCCGCCAGACGCGCACCCAGCGATAGAGTGGCAGCCTCGTCGGGAAGAGCGAGAGAAAGCCGAACAAGGCTATCATCGGCCTCATGGCACATGACTGGACTCCTGAACGGGCCCTGGCCTTGAAGGCGCAGATCCGCCTGTGGGGGCGACAACTCGGCTTCGACCAGGTGGCGGTGGCGCCGGTGGAGCTAGGCGAGGCGGCGGCCGGTCTGATTGCATGGCTCGCTGCAGGCTATCACGGTGAGATGCATTATATGGCGCGCCATGGCACGAAGCGCGCACGCCCGCAAGAAATCCTGCCCGGCACGCTGTCCGTGATCTCGGCGCGGCTGAACTATCTGCCCACGGCCGCCGATCCCCTGGAGATCCTGGCAGACCCGCAGCGCGCCTATGTCTCGCGCTATGCCCTTGGCCGCGACTACCACAAGCTGATGCGCGAGAGGCTGCGTCGTCTGGCCCTGCGCATCGAGGCGGCGATCGGCCCCTTCCACTGGCGGCCGTTTTGCGACAGCGCCCCCCTGATGGAGGTCGAGCTCGCCCGTCTGGCCGGGTTGGGCTGGCGCGGCAAGCACACCCTGTTGCTCACGCGCGCGGGCTCCTGGTTCTTCCTCGGCGA
>CALAMX010000191.1 GCA_937925755.1 uncultured Burkholderiales bacterium | reverse complement strand
CATCCAGCGAATGACCTCACGGCCGAAGGCCGAGCAGCTCACCTGGGTGGCGCCCTCCATCAGCCGCGCGAAGTCATAGGTCACGGTTTTGGCGCGGATGGCCCCGCTCATGCCCTTGATCACCAGATCCGCCGCCTCGGTCCAGCCAAGGTGACGCAGCATCATCTCGCCGGAGAGGATGATCGAACCCGGGTTGACGTAGTCCCGGCCGGCATACTTCGGCGCCGTGCCGTGGGTGGCCTCGAACAAGGCGACCGAATCGGACAAGTTGGCACCGGGGGCGATGCCGATCCCTCCCACCTCGGCGGCCAGGGCGTCGGAGATGTAGTCGCCGTTGAGATTGAGGGTGGCGATCACGTCGTAGTCCTCCGGCCGCAGCAAGATCTGCTGCAGAAAGGCGTCGGCGATGACGTCCTTGATGACGATGCCGCCGTATTCGTCCGCCAGGCGCATCCAGGGACCGCCGTCGATGGGGGTGGCACCGAACTCGCGCGCCGCCAGCTCGTAGCCCCACTTCTTGAAACCGCCCTCGGTGAACTTCATGATGTTGCCCTTGTGCACCAGGGTGACCGAGCGGCGGCCATTGGCGATGGCGTACTGGATGGCGCGGCGGATGAGCCGCTCGGAGCCCTCGATGGAAACCGGTTTTACACCGATGGCCGAGGTCTCGGGGAAGCGGATCTTGTCGATGCCCATTTCCCGTTGCAGAAACTCGATGACCCGCCGTGCGCCTTCGGACTTCGCCTCCCACTCGATGCCGGCATAGATGTCCTCGGTATTCTCGCGGAAGATCACCATGTCCACTTTTTCCGGCGTCTTGAGCGGTGAGGGGACCCCTTGGAAGTAGCGTACCGGGCGCAGACAGACATAAAGGTCGAGCTGCTGCCGCAGCGCCACGTTGAGTGAACGGATGCCGCCCGAGGTCGGGGTCGTCAGTGGCCCTTTGATCGCGACCACATATTCCCGAATGGCGTCGACCGTCTCATCCGGCAGCCAGGTGTCGGGCCCATAAAAGCGGGTCGCCTTCTCGCCCGCATAGATTTCCATCCAAGCGATGCGACGGCGGCCGCCATAGGCCTTGTGCACCGCGGCGTCGAGCACGGCACGCATGACCGGGGTGATGTCCACCCCTGTGCCATCGCCCTCGATGAAGGGGATAATGGGGGTATCCGGCACATCAAGGGTGAAATCGGCATTGACGCGGATCTTTTCACCGGCTGGGATCTCAATCGGGCTTTTCACGCATTCACCTGTACGAAAAAGGACCTTGTGAGCCGTCTCATCTTGTTCAACAAGCCGTATGGGGTGTTGAGCCAGTTCACCCCGGCCGATGGCCACCCGAGTCTGGCCGATTATATTCCGGTGCCGGGTGTCTACGCCGCCGGGCGACTCGACCGAGACAGCGAGGGATTGCTGATTTTAACCGACGACGGGCGGCTGCAGCACGCGCTCACCGACCCGCGCCGGCAAAAGCGCAAGACCTACTGGGTGCAAGTGGAGGGTGTGCCGTCTCATAAGGCCCTAGAGCTGCTGCGGCAAGGGGTGGACCTGGGCGATTTCGTCACTCGTCCGGCCAAGGTCCGCCGCATCCCCGAGCCCGCCGAGCTGTGGCCGCGCAACCCACCCATCCGTTATCGTAAATCCATCCCCACCAGCTGGCTGGAGATCACCCTCACCGAGGGAAAGAACCGACAGGTCCGACGGATGACGGCCAAGGTCGGCTATCCCACCCTGCGCCTCGTCCGCTGGGCGATCGAGGATTGGACACTGGCGGGCTTGGCTCCAGGGGAGTGGAGAGTGGTGGAGGGTGTGGTGCGCGTCAGGACCTGGCCAGACGATCGCGCCAATGCCGGGCGCGGGCCAAGACCTGGGCGGCCTCCAGTGTCTGACACTGCCGCTCGCAGACGACTTCCCGACCCGCCACCCAGACGTGGGTGACGTCGGCGGCATCGGCGCAATAGACGAGCTGAGAGACGGGATCGTAGCATGGCTGAGCATGCGCGGCCGAGAGATCGACTGCCACCATATCGGCCTCTTTGCCGATTTCCAGCGTGCCGATCCGCTCCTCCAGGCCGAGGGCACGGGCGCCGTCGAGCGTGACCATACGCAATGCGGTCTGGGCCGGCACCACCTCCGGGCGGGTCGTATATCCTTTGGCCAGCAGCGCAGCCAGCCGCATCTCCTGCCAGAGGTCCAAGCGGTTGTTGCTGGCCGGACCATCCGTTCCCAGACCGACGTTGATGCCTCCTGCCAGCAGCGCCTCAGTGGGTGCGATGCCGCTGGCGAGCTTGAGGTTGGAGGTTGGGCAATGCGCGACATGGCAGCCATGCTCTGCCATGAGTGCCATCTCTGCCGGCTCCAGGTGCACCGCATGCACGGCAATGAAGTCCGGCCCTAGCATGCCGAGCCCGTGTAGCCGTGCCAGTGGTCGCACACCGTGTTGCTCTAGGCTGCCACGGATCTCGTCCTCGGTCTCGTGGACATGGATGTGGATCGGCAGGTCGAGCTGTTTGGCGTAGGTCAGGACCTTCTCCAGGCTGCGGTCGCCGACGGAGTAGGGGGCATGCGGGGCCATGCAGAAAGACACGAGGGGATGGTGGCGCATCGCATCGCGCAGGGCGAGCCCCTTTTGTAGGTAGCCATCGGGATCAGCCGCATAGTTGGAGGCGAAGTCGATGACAATGATGCCGGCGACGATACGCTGTTGCGCCTCGGTGGCGGCCTGGACGCCGGCTTCTGGGAAGAAATACATGTCGTTGAAGCACGTGACACCACCTTTGAGCATTTCCAAGCAGGCGAGCCGCGTGCCGTCAAGGACGAATTCCGCCGATACCCACTTCCGCTCGGCAGGCCAGATGTAGTCGTTGAGCCAAGTCATCAGGGGTCGGTCGTCGGCGTATCCGCGCAGTAGGGTCATCGCCGCGTGCGTATGCAGGTTGACGAGCCCCGGGATGAGGGCGTGATCGGGCAGCCGGCGGTGCTGGGTCGGTGCGTAGTGGCTGTCTGCCTCGGTGCAGGGCAGGATGTCGAGAATGCGCGCACCGCTCACGATCAGGGCGTGGTCGGTCAACACCAGGCCCTCGGGCCGTACCGGAATGATCCAAGCGGGGTCGAGACGGAGATCGACAGGCTGCGGTGCTTGCATAATCGGATCGTAAGAGGCGGTCACGACGCTGGCAAGTCTTGTCCGTGTGAAAGTCGACGAAGCCGACTTACAAAGCCTCCTCTTCCAGCGGGAAAAGGGGCTGGGTGTAGGAAAGGACAGGGCGCTTGCATCCTCTGGGGCGGGTTCGGCCATGTCCGCTGACTTGAACATCAAGGTCGAGGGCCCAGCACCAAGGAGGATGCGAGAAAGCTTGAGACTCGGACGAGTGGTCTGCCAGCCATCGATGCGGATGGCATTCTTCTCGACCCCTACACCCGGGACGAGGGCTCGCCCGTATATCTGACGGATTTGTCGTTCACGAGTGCGCGTAAGGCGCGGTGCCTTACTGGATTGGCCGATCCCGGCGGATAGACCCATGCGATAGGCGAGTCTGCGCCGAGGCCTGGCCTGCGGGCTTACCCCGGAACGAGGCACCACGCGCCCTGAGCTGGCTGTCTGGCGGGCAGCAGGCGGTCAGGTGCGGCATGGTAAAATACGAAATTCACACGCCTGCTGTCCTCCCATGGAATCTTTCGCCAAGGAAACCCTGCCCGTTAGCCTCGAAGAGGAGATGCGCCGTTCCTACCTCGATTACGCCATGAGCGTGATCGTCGGGCGGGCCTTGCCAGATGCGCGCGACGGCCTCAAACCCGTGCACCGCCGCATCCTCTACGCGATGCACGAGTCCAACACGGTGTGGAACCGGCCCTATGTGAAGTGCGCGCGGGTGGTGGGTGACGTGCTCGGTAAATATCACCCCCATGGCGACACCGCCACCTATGATGCGCTGGTGCGCATGGCCCAGGACTTTTCCATGCGCTACCCGCTCATCGACGGGCAAGGCAATTTCGGTTCGGTCGATGGCGATTCCCCCGCCGCCTATCGCTACACCGAGTGCCGTCTGGAGAAGCTCGCTGGCGAGCTGCTGGCCGACATCGACAAGGAGACGGTGGACTTCGGGCCCAACTACGACGGCAAGGAGCTCGAGCCGCTGGTCCTTCCGGCCAAGGTACCCAACCTGCTCATCAATGGTTCCTCGGGCATTGCCGTGGGCATGGCGACCAACATCCCACCGCACAACCTCGGCGAGGTGGTGGACGCCTGCCTCGCCCTCTTGGCGGACCCCGATCTGAGCGTCGACGACCTCATCCGCTACCTGCCGGCGCCGGATTTCCCCACTGCCGGCATCATCTACGGTCTCGACGGTGTGCGTGAGGGCTATCGCACGGGCCGCGGTCGCGTGGTCATGCGCGCCAAATGCCACTTCGAGGACATCGAGAAGGGCGGCGGGCGCCAGGCCATCGTCATCGACGAGCTGCCCTACCAAGTCAACAAGGCCCAGCTCTGCGCCAAGATCGGCGAGCTGGTGCGCGAAAAGCAGATCGAGGGCATCACCGAGATCCGCGACGAGTCGGACAAGTCCGGCATGCGGGTGGTAATCGAATTGAAACGCGGCGAGATGCCGGAGGTGATCCTCAACAATCTGTACAAGCAGACACAGATGCAGGACACCTTCGGCATGAACATGGTGGCCCTGCTCGACGGACAGCCGCGGCTGCTCAACCTCAAGCAGCTCATCGAGGCCTTTCTACGCCACCGGCGCGAGGTGGTCACCCGCCGTACCCAGTTCGAGCTCAAGAAGGCGCGCGAACGCGGTCACATCCTGGAGGGCCTGGCGGTGGCGCTCGCCAACGTGGACGAGATCATCGCGCTCATCAAGTCCTCGCCCACCCCGGCCGAGGCGAAGACTGCCTTGATGGCGCGGCCCTGGCGCTCCGCCCTCGTCGAGGAGATGCTCGCGCGCGCCGGCGGCGACCTCTACCGGCCGCTCGACCTGGCGCCCGAATACGGCCTCAAGGCCGACGGCTATCACCTCTCCGACGTGCAGGCCCAGCGCATCCTGGAGATGCAACTGCAACGCCTGACCAACCTCGAGCAGGACAAGATCCTCAACGAGTACAAGGAGGTGATGGCGCGCATCACCGATCTGATCGACATCCTCGACAAGCCGGAGCGGGTAACCCAGATCATCGCCGACGAGCTGGCCGAGGTGAAGGCGCAGTATGGCGACGAGCGGCGTAGCCAAATCATCGGTGAGGCCCAAAGTTTCAGCCTGGAAGACCTGATCGCCCCGGAGGACGTGGTGGTGACCCTGTCGCACGCCGGCTACATCAAGGCGCAGCCCTTGGACGACTACCGCACCCAGAAACGCGGCGGTCGCGGCAAGCAGGCGGCCACCACCAAGGAAGAGGACTTCATCGAAAATCTCTTCATCGCCAACACACACGACACCATCCTGTGTTTCAGTAACCGGGGTCGGTTGTTCTGGCTGAAGGTCTACGAAGTGCCGCAGGGTAGCCGTGCGAGCCGTGGCAAGCCCATCGTCAACCTGCTCAGGGTGGAGGAGGGCGAGAAGATCACCACCATCCTGCCTGTCAAGGAATTCGCTGAGGACCGCTATGTCTTCATGGCGACTGCCTTGGGCACGGTCAAGAAGACGCCGCTATCGGAGTTCTCGCGCCCGCGCCCGAGCGGCATCATCGCCGTGAACCTGGACGAAGGCGACTACCTCGTGGGGGTGGCCATCACCGACGGTCATCACGACGTGATGCTCGTCACCGACGAGGGCAAGGCCAACCGTTTCGACGAAAACGAAGTGCGGCCGATGGGGCGGGCCGCACGCGGGGTGCGGGGGATCAAGCTGCCTGCCGAAGCCCGCGTCATTGCCCTGCTGGTGGCCGAAAACGAGCAGCAATACGTGCTGACCGCCACCGAGAACGGCTATGGCAAGCGCACCCCCATCACCGAGTACACCCGCCATGGCCGCGGTGGCCAGGGCATCATTGCCATCCAGACCACCGCCCGTAACGGCAAGGTCGTTGCTGCGACCCTGGTGGACGAGGATGACGAGATCATGCTGATCACCACCGGCGGCGTCCTGATCCGTACCCGAGTGCGCGAGATCCGCAGTCTGGGCCGTTCCACCCAGGGGGTGACGCTCATCAGCCTGGGCGAGGGCGAGAAGCTCTCAGGGTTGCAGAAGGTGGTGGAGCAGGAAGACGACTGAGCGCCGCACGGGTTTTCGAGGCGCGCACATGCCTCACACGCCCGAACAGCAGCGCTACGTTCGTCGCGGCCATACCGGACCTGCCTCTTGAGCGCCGTTGTAGGAGCGACGTCAGTCGCGACCCACGCAGGCGGCGGACGGATGTACGCGGTCGACATCGCGCCGGCCGTTCGGATCGCTCTTAAGCTTACGAGACGCCCTACGGCACGCACACAGCGATGTGCTGCTGAAGCTACGGAACGAAGGGCTCGCCCAGGCGAGTTTACAGGCTCGGTGCGCTGTCTCTGGTCAGGCGCTTCGCGAGCCCGGCCTGGTTACATTTGGCCAGCGGCCTGTAGGCTTGGTTCGGCCTGGCCTGAGCCAGCCCGTTTGAGTCGTGTGTTTCAAGTCTCGGTCTTCGCCGGCCGCGGCTGCAGACTGACCTGGCGCATGGGCGAGACGGTCGAGATGGCGTGTTTGAAGATCGCCTGCACGGCCTGATCGTTGCCGCGCAGCAGTACCATGTATTGGTCGAAGGATTCGATCTTGCCGACCAGTTTGATCCCGTTGACCAGGAAGACGGCGCAGGGGATATGCTCTTTGCGCAATGTGTTGAGGAACACATCCTGGAGGTTGTGTCGTTCTTTATCGCTCATCAGGGTCTCTGGTACTCGATTTGCACCATACTAACATAGGTTACCGCCATCGCGCCCGTGGGCCAGGGCCCGCTCGGGAAACGCTGAATAAAATGTCTGCGTGGGCTGTATCGCTGCGTTGTGCGGCGCTTGCTTCCTTGCCTGACTCCATGTTGTACCTTGCTGCTTACACTCCGGCGCGCGGCACTCGATCCCGCATCGTGGTCTCTCCAGCGTTTCTCTGGGACTGGATTGTCATTCTACCTTGGCTTTGGCCGCGAGTTCGCGCACATAGTTCCTCGCCGCGACCTGCTGCAACTGCTGCATGATACGGCCCCTGACCTCCTCGTAGGCTGGGAACTGCAATTTGCGCGTGTCGTCCAGACGAATGACGTGCCAGCCGAAGCGGGTCTGCACCGGGTTGTCGGCTAGCTGGCCCTTCTTGAGCTTGGTCATCGCATTGGCGAACTCCGGCACCAGATTGGCCGGTACCGTCCAGCCGAGGTCTCCTCCATTGGCCCCTGACGGGTCTTGCGACTGGGCCTTGGCGATGTCCTCGAACTTCGCCTTCCTCGACTTGATGCGGGCGATGATGTCGCGCGCCTCGCGCTCGCTGGCCACCAGGATGTGACGCACGCGGTATTCTTCGGTGCCGGCACGCTCTTTGGCCTTTTCATACTCGGCGCGCACGGTCTCCTCACTGATCGGGTTGCGGCGTAGGTGCTCCTCCAGCAAGGCGCGGCCGAGGATCTCCTTGCGCTGAAAGTCGATGAGGGCGCTGACCCGTGGATCCTTGTCCAGGCCGGCGTGGACGGCCTCCTGTGCCAGCAGCTCGGCGACGATCAGGGCCTCGCGCAGAGCGGCGTCGCTCAATAGTTCGGCCGATTGACCCCTGGCCGCACGGCTGTTGCGCAGGAATTCGGCATAGATGGGCGGGATGGCCACCCCATTGACGGTGGCGATGGGTTTAGCGGCGTCCGCGGCGGCAGGAGTGGCTTGGGCATGGGCAATACCGGTGAAGCCGAGGGCGAGGGCGAGGACGAGGGTGTGCAAGGGTTGGTTCATGACTATCCTTCGGTTGTGGAGTCAGCGTTCGCCGGGGGCATAGGCCTGGATGCTGAGGGCGTGGATACGGTTGCCCATCAGCCCACCCAGCGCCTGGTAGACCAGGCGATGGCGACTCAAGAGATCGAGCCCGGCGAAGTGTTTGGAGACGATGGTGAGCTGATAGTGCCCGCCGCCCGAGCGCGCCCCCGGGTGCCGGGCGTGCAGGGCGCTCTCATCGGCGATCTCGACCGCCTCGGGTTCGAGGCTGGCGAGACGCTGCCGCATCAAGGCCTCGGTGTCGATAGCAGTCATGGCAAGACCTTTTTGAATGGTTTCACGCTGACGCGGGCATAGACGCCAGCGGCGACATAGGGGTCGGCCTCGGCCCACGCTTGCGCGGCCTCGAGGCTATCGAAGGCGGCGACGATGAGGCTACCGCTAAAACCGGCCGGACCGGGGTCTGGGCTGTCGATGGCGGGGAAGGGGCCGGCGGCTAGCAGGCGGCCCTCGTCCTGCAAGGCCTTCAGGCGCGCGAGGTGTGCAGGTCGCGCCGCCTGTCGCCGGGGCAGGCTGTCCGGCACATCCTCGCCGAGGATGGCGTAGTAAAGGCTCATTCGCTCTCCTTGAGGTGACGGGTGAGATAGAGCGTTTGGCCGAGCACGAAGACCAACATCAGCCCCAGCGTGCCGAAGAGCTTGAAATTGACCCAGGTATCGGTCGAGTAGCGGAAGGCCACGAAGAGATTGGCCACGCCGAGAAAGGCGAAAAACCCGGCCCAGCCCAGGTTGAGACGCTCCCAGACGGCATCGGGCAGGCTCACCTGTTTCTCCATCAGCAGGCGGATCAGGTTGCGCTCGAACAGCACTGGCGCAAGCCCCAAGGCAAGGGCGAACAGCCAATAGAGCACCGTCGGCTTCCACTTGATGAAGGCCTCGTCGTGCAAGAACAGGGTGGCGCCGCCGAAGACCACGATGAGCACGAGGGATACCCACAGCATGGTGTCGACCTTGCGGTGGCGCAACCAGACCCAGACCACCTGCACGAGCGTGGCGGCGATCGCCACCAGGGTGGCCAGGAAGACCCCCGGCTTGGTGGCGCTGGCCAGGTGGACCCCGAAGGCATCGAGCGCCGCTTGGGCGGCCGCAGGGTTGGCCTCCCCCCACTGGTAGGCGATGAAGAAGAGCAGGACGGGAAACAAATCGAACAGTAACTTCATACACAGACAGAAGATCGGCTCGCGGCAAAATGGCCGGCAGAACGGCATTTTGCTATGATGCCGGGGCAACCCACAAGCGCGAGCATAGGTGATCTTCGACCTGCACTGCCACTCCACCGCATCGGATGGCGTCCTCAGTCCCGTGGCCCTGGTGACACGTGCCCATGAACAGGGGGTGGACGTGCTCGCACTCACCGACCATGACGATCTGCGCGGCCAGGCCGCGGCGGCGGCGACGGCACGACGGCTCGGCATGCGCTACGTGGCCGGCGTCGAGATCTCGGTGACCTGGGGCGGGCAGACGGTGCACGTGGTCGGACTCAACATCGACCACGAAAACCCACAGCTCCTGGCCGGGCTGGCCGCCAACCGCAATGGCCGCGCCGAGCGGGCGCGGCGGATGGCAGAGGCCCTGGCGCGCATGGGCATCGCCGGCGCCCTAGAGGGGGCCTATGCCTACGCGGAGAACAAGGAGCTGATCGGCCGCACCCACTTCGCCCGTTTCCTGGTCGAGGAGGGCTATGTCAAAGACGTGAAGACCGTCTTCAAGAAATATCTGGTCAAGGGCAAGCCGGGCTATGTGCCGCACGAGTGGGCCAGCCTGCAAGCGGCGGTCGAGTGGATCCGGGCGGCAGGCGGACAGGCCGTGCTGGCCCATCCGGGTCGTTACAATTTCGGCCGCGAGAAGATGTGCTTGCTGCTACAGGAATTCCGTGACCTGGGTGGAGTGGGATTGGAGGTCGTCACGGGCAGCCACAGCGAGGAGCAGGTGCCAATCTTTGCCGCACTGGCGCAGGAATTCGGCCTCTATGCCTCGGTTGGCTCCGATTTCCACGCCCCCGGCGAGGGCGGCCGCGAGCTGGGCCGGCTCGCCCCGCTACCGCCTGGCTGCCGGCCGCTCTGGGAAACCTGGTGAACGTGTACCCGTGGCCCAATTCTTCAGCGTCCATCCGGATAACCCGCAGCCGCGCCTCATCCGCGAGACCGTGCGCATCCTGCGCGCCGGCGGCATCATGGCCTACCCGACCGACTCCTGCTACGCCTTGGGCTGCATGATCGGCAACAAGGCGGGCATGGAGCGCATCCGCGCCATCCGTGGGGTGGACGACAAGCACCACTTCACACTCGTGTGCCGCGACCTCTCGGAGATCGCCCACTACGCACGGGTGGACAACCGCCAGTACCGGCTGCTCAAGGCGGCCACCCCCGGCGGTTACACCTTCATCCTCGAGGCCACGCGCGAGGTGCCGCGCCGGCTGCTGCACCCCAAGCGCAATACCATAGGACTGCGTGTGCCCGACCACCCGGTGGTGTCGGCGCTGCTCGCCGAGCTGGGTGAACCGATCCTGTCCATGACCCTGAGTCTTCCCGATGAGGACCGCCCCTTGAACGATGCCTGGGAGATCCGCGCGCGGCTGGAAAAACAGGTCGATGTGATCTTGGATGCCGGCCCCTGCAGCCTGCAGCCGACCACGGTGATCGACCTGACCGGCGAGGCGCCCGTGGTGATCCGCCGTGGCCGAGGGGATCTCCACCCCTTCGGCCTGGAATAGGGGGGCCGTGGACGTGGAACTCAATCTGATCCAAAAGGTGGCGGTCTTCGCCCTGCCGGTGATCTATGCCATCACCCTGCACGAGGCGGCGCACGGCTATGCGGCGCGTCGCTTTGGCGACCGCACGGCGGAGCTGGCGGGCCGGATCAGCCTGAACCCCCTGCGGCATATCGACCCGGTTGGCACCGTCATCGTTCCATTGGGCATCCTGCTCCTGTCCAAGCTGGCGGGGGGAGGCGGCATCCTGTTCGGTTGGGCCAAGCCGGTGCCGGTGAATTTCCGCAATCTGCGCCGGCCCAAGCAGGACATGCTGTGGGTCGCGGCGGCCGGTCCCGGCGCCAACCTGCTGATGGCCCTGTTCTGGACGGCGATGATCAAGCTCGCCTTTGCCATCCAGGGCAGCAGTTTCGCCATGCCGCTGGCACTCATGGGCGCGGCCGGCGTGTTCATCAACGCCGTCCTCATGGCCCTGAACCTGCTACCTGTGCCGCCGCTCGACGGTGGACGCATTGCGGTGAGCTTGCTGCCACCGCGTCTGGCCTATGGTCTGGCGCGGGTGGAACCTTATGGGCTGTTCATCCTGTTGGCGCTGCTGTTCGCCGGCCTGCTTGGCGTATTCATCTGGCCCCTGATCCGAGCCGTCATCGCCCTGTGCGCCACGGTCTTCGGCATCCACTCCATCGAGCTTTTGAGCCTCATCCAAATCGTTCTGAACTAACCGCTCGAGATCCAAAACCATGTACGCCGATCGCGTCCTCTCCGGTATGCGTCCCACCGGTGCCCTGCATCTCGGACACTACCATGGGGTGCTCAAGAACTGGCTGCGGCTGCAACACGAGTACGAGTGCCTGTTTTTCGTCGCTGACTGGCATGCCCTCACCACCCACTACGATGACCCATTGTCCATCGAGGACAACACTTGGCAGATGGTGATCGATTGGCTGGCGGCCGGGGTGGATCCCACCAAGGCCGTGCTGTTCATCCAGTCGCAGGTGATCGAGCATGCCGAACTGCACCTGCTCTTGTCGATGATGACGCCACTGGGCTGGCTCGAGCGGGTGCCAACCTACAAGGATCAGCAGGAAAAGCTCGTCGACAAGGATCTGTCGACTTACGGCTTTCTCGGCTATCCCCTGCTGCAGGCGGCCGACATCCTCATCTATCGTGCAAACAAGGTGCCGGTGGGCGAGGACCAGGTGCCGCACATCGAATTTGCGCGCGAGATCGCTCGCCGCTTCAACCATCTCTACGGTCGCGAACCCGGCTACGAGGAGAAGGCCCAGGCGGCCATCAAAAAGCTGGGTGGCAAGAAGGGCAAGCTCTACGAGGAGTTGCGCACGCGTTACCAGCAGGCCGGTGACCAGGAGGCGTTGGCGGCGGCGCGGGCGCTGCTGGCGGAGACCCAGAACCTGAGCCTAGGCGACATGGAAAGGCTCTACGGTTATCTGGAGGGCGGCGGAAAGAGGATCCTGATCGAGCCCGATGCCCTACTCACGCCCGCGTCGAAGATGCCGGGGCTGGACGGCCAGAAAATGTCAAAATCCTACAATAACACCATAGCGTTACGCGAGGATCCTGAAGTAATACGTAAGAAGATCCGCACCATGCCCACCGACCCGGCCCGTATCCGTCGCAGCGACCCGGGCAACCCGGAGCGCTGTCCGGTCTGGCAACTACACCAGGTCTACAGCGACGAGGCACGGAAGACTTGGGTGCAGGAGGGCTGCACCACGGCGGGCATCGGCTGCTTGGAGTGCAAGCAGCCCGTCATCGACGCCGTCTTGAGCGAGCTAGCCCCGATCCAGGAACGCGCCCGCGCCCTGGCCGAGGACCCCGACAGCGTGCGCAACATCATTGCCGACGGCTGCGAGAAGGCACGCGACCTCGCCCGCGAGACCCTACGCGACGTGCGCGAGGCGATGGGCTTGGTGCAGCTTTGAGCTGCTTGCCTAGCCAGTCTTGAAATTGGGGCTGCCCGGCCATACCCACGGTGTATCGACAGACCGGATACCACCATGAATGAAGAGCATCCGAAGCCCATCGAGGGTGAAGTCGTTCGTGATGGCGAGCAGTCCGGGCAGGGCAGCCCGCAGTTGCCTGCCAAAACCTTTCCGGCCACCATCCATTTGCTGCCGATGACCGAGAAGCCGTTCTTCCCGGCGCAGACCCTGCCCTTGCTCATGAACGAGGGGCCCTGGATGGAGACGGTCAAGCGCATCGGCGAGACGCCCCACCACCTGGTGGGGCTGGTGCTGGTGCGCGGCGACAAGTCGGACGACGCCCGGCCGGAGGACTTCTACGAGGTCGGCACCCTGGTGCGCATGCACCACCCCATGCGCGCCGACGGCAAGATCCAGTTCGTCGCCGAGGGCATCACGCGCTTTCGCATCGCCGAATGGATCTCGGGCAAGCCCCCTTTCTACGCCCGTGTCGAGTATCCTGCCGAAACACGCCCCGAGGCCGGCAACGAGGAGATCAAGGCCTATGCCCTGGCCATCATCAACGCCATCAAGGAGCTGCTACCGCTCAACCCGTTGTACTCGGAGGAACTCAAGTTCTTCCTGAATCGCTTCTCGCCCAACGAACCGGCGCTGCTCGCCGACTTCGCCGCCAGCCTGACCACCGCACCCAAGGAGAAACTGCAGGAGGTCCTGGAGACCTTCAACCTGCGCCGGCGCATGCAAAAGGTGCTGCTGCTGGTCAAGAAGGAGCTGGAGGTCGCGCGGCTACAGAGCAAGATCCGCGAGCGAGTGGAAGAAAAGCTCACCAAGCAGCAGCGCGAGTTCTTCTTACGCCAGCAGTTGAAAGCGATCCAGCAGGAGCTGGGCATTGCCAAGGACGACCGCACGGCCGACATCGAGCTCTACCAGGGGCGCATCAAGAAGCTGAAGCTGCCGCCGCACGCCCAAAAGAAGATCGAGGAGGAGCTCAACAAGCTATCGGCCCTAGAACACGGCTCGCCCGAGTACACTGTCACCCGCAACTACCTCGAGTGGCTGACCAGTCTGCCCTGGGGCAAGCTGACCCGCGACAAGCTCGATCTCAAGCGCGCCCGCCGCATCCTCGACCAGGACCACGACGGCCTGGAGGACGTCAAGGAGCGCATCATCGAGTTCCTCGCCGTGGGGGCCATGAAGGGTGAAGTGTCCGGCTCCATCCTGCTGCTGGTCGGCCCCCCAGGGGTGGGCAAGACCTCGATCGGCCGCTCCATCGCCCGCGCCCTGGGGCGCAGGTTCTACCGTTTTTCGGTGGGCGGTATGCGCGATGAGGCCGAGATCAAGGGCCATCGCCGCACCTACATCGGCGCGCTGCCGGGCAAGTTCATCCAGGCGATCAAGGAAGCGGAGTCGCAAAACCCGGTGATCATGCTCGACGAGGTGGACAAGATCGGTGCCTCTTACCACGGCGACCCGGCCAGTGCGCTGCTGGAGGTCCTCGATCCGGAGCAGAACGCCGAATTCCTGGACCACTATCTGGACGTGCGCTTCGATCTGTCCAAGGTGTTGTTCATCTGCACCGCTAACCAGCTCGACACCATCCCGGGGCCGTTGCTCGACCGCATGGAGGTGATCCGCCTGGCGGGGTACCTCACCGAGGAGAAACTGGCCATCGCCAAGCACCACCTCTGGCCCAAGCAGCTCAAGAAGGCAGGGCTGAAGCGCGGCCAGGTCACCATTACCGAGGCGGCCATCCGCAGACTCATCGAAGGCTATGCGCGCGAGGCCGGCGTGCGCCAGCTCGATCAGGCGCTCGGGCGCGTGGTGCGTAAGGCAGTGGTGAAGCTGCTACAGGGCGACGTCAAGGTGGTGCACGTGACCGCCGACGACATCGAATCCTACATGGCCGAACCGCCGCGGCTACCAGAAAAGCCCGCCAGCGGGGTAGGCGTTGTCACGGGCCTGGCGTGGACACCGCTGGGAGGGGCCACACTCACCATCGAGGCGACCAAGGTGCACACCCTGAACCGCGGCTTCAAGCTCACTGGCAAGCTGGGCGAGGTGATGAAGGAATCGGCCGAGATCGCCTATAGCTACATCGCCAGTCATCTCAAACCCTTCAAAGGCGACCCCGGCTTCTTCGACCAGGCCTTCGTGCACCTGCACGTGCCCGAGGGCGCTACCCCCAAGGACGGCCCCAGCGCAGGCATCACCATGGCCACCGCGCTGCTCTCTCTGGCGCGTAACGAGAAAATTGCCCGGCCGCTTGCCATGACCGGCGAGCTCACCCTCACCGGCCAGGTCTTACCCGTGGGCGGCATCCGCGAAAAGGTCATCGCCGCCAAACGCGTGCACATCCACGAGCTGATCCTGCCGGCGGCCAACAAACCCGATTTCGAACGCCTGCCGGACTATGTCAAGGCCGGGCTCGAGGTGCATTTCGTCAAGCATTACCGGGAGGTCGCGCGCCTCGTGTTTGGCGTCTGATCCTTGCTGACCGATTGCCAACCCAGGCCATGCCCCGCACGTCAGCCCCAGTTGCATTGGATGCCGCACAAGCACCCCCGGTCGCGCGTGTGCTCGGCGAAGAGTGGCGCGACCTACCACAGGACCTATACATCCCGCCGGATGCCCTGGAGGTCATCCTGGAGGCCTTCGAAGGGCCCCTGGATCTTCTGCTCTGGCTCATCCGTCGCAACAACATCAATGTGCTGGACATTCCCATGGCGGAGCTGACCCGCCAGTACATCGAGTATGTCGAGGCGATGCGCCGGCGCCGCCTGGAGCTTGCGGCGGAGTACCTGGTGATGGCGGCCATGCTGATCGAGATCAAGTCGCGCATGCTTTTGCCACGACCGCAGTCAGTGGAAGAGGGCGAGGCGCTCGACCCGCGTGCGGAGCTGGTGCGGCGACTACTGGAATACGAACGGATGCGTGAAGCGGCCCGCCGATTGGACTGTCTCCCCCAGTTGGGACGCGACTTCTTACCCGTCGGCGTGGCGGTAGAGCGCCCGGCAATCGCCCGCCTGCCGCAGGTATCGCTGGCAGAGCTGCTAGCGGCCTGGCACGTGATCCTCAAGCGGGCGCACATGAGCCGTCATCACCGCGTCAGCCGCCAGGAGCTCTCGGTACGCGACCAGATGAGCCGCATCCTCAAGACCTTACAGAGCGAGCCGCTCGTCCTGTTCAGCGACCTTTTTTCACGCGCGGGTGGACGCGCCGAGCTTGTGGTGACCCTGCTCGCCCTGCTCGAACTGGTGCGCGAACGTCTGGTGGAGATCATCCAGGCCACCCCGTTCGCACCCATCCATGCTCGTCTATACCATGGTGAACCCGCTCACTAGTCTGGAAGACGTCAAACGCATCCTGGAGGCCGTACTGCTCACCCAGCGCGAGCCACTGCCGCTTAGCGAGCTGCGCAAGGTGTTCGAGGATGCGCTGCACCCCGACCTTCTACGCCGTGCCCTGGATGAACTGCGCAAGGCATGGGAGGGCAGGGCGGTAGAGCTCGTCCAGGTGGCCGAAGGTTGGTGCTTTCGCACTCGCCCCGAGTATCAGCCCTATCTCGATCGCCTACATCCCGAGAAGCCGCCGCGCTACTCGCGCGCCGTACTGGAGACCCTGGCCATCATCGCCTACCGACAACCGGTTACCCGCGGAGACATCGAGGCGATTCGTGGGGTGGCGGTGAGCAGCCAGATCATTCGTACCCTGGAAGAGCGGGGTTGGATCGAGACGGTCGGACACCGGGAGGTGCCAGGTCGCCCGAGCCTCTATGCCACGACCAAAAGGTTTCTGAGCGATCTCAACTTGCGGGCCCTGTCGGAACTGCCGCCGCTGCCTGAGGTCGCGCAATCGGAACTGCCCACATCCGATGCGCCCGAGATCCAACAAACCACCGCGTCCGCTTGAGTCCATGCCACGCGATTCTCATCTCGGTCGCCCACACAAGGCCATAGCGGCAGAGCCCATGAGCCAGAGCGAGAAGCTACACAAGATGCTGGCCGCCGCCGGGCTGGGCTCGCGCCGTGACATGGAACAACTCATCGCCCGCGGTGCCGTCTCGATCAACGGCAAGGCCGCTCAGGTGGGCGATCGCGTGTGCCCAACGGACGTGGTGCGGGTGCACGGGCGCCTTGTGCAACTGCCTTGGCGAAGGACGCTTCCGCGAGTATTGCTCTATCACAAGCCGGCGGGGGAGATCGTCTCCCGAAACGACCCGCAGGGGCGCCCAAGCGTGTTCGACAAGCTCCCCCGGCTCAAAGGCCAGCGCTGGATCTCTGTCGGGCGTCTCGACTACAACACCGAGGGCCTACTCATCTTCACCACGAACGGCGAGCTGGCCGACCGCCTGGCCCATCCGCGTTACGAGGTCGAGCGCGAATACGCCGTGCGTGTGTTGGGTGGCCTGACCCCGGAACACATCGCCCAGCTCAAGGCGGGCATCGCCCTTAAGGACGGTGTGGCGCGCGTGGACAGCCTGCAGCCGGCGGGCGGTGAGGGGGCCAATCAGTGGTACCGGCTGGTGATCAGGGAAGGCCGCAACCGCGAGGTGCGCCGGCTCATCGAGGCGTTGGGCCTGACCGTCAGCCGCCTGATCCGGGTGCGCTTCGGCCCCATCGCCATGCCCGCTCGGCTCAAGCAAGGGATGTTACTGGATCTGGGCGAGGAAGAGATCTGCGAGCTGCTCAAATGGTGCGGGCTCGTTGACCTGCTCCCCGCAGCGCAAGGAGACGCAAGTCGCAGTGCAAAGGGCGCGAGCCTGCAAGCTCGGCATGCACGCGGCAAGCCGTGGGCGGCATACCACAGTCGCGCAAGGCAGCGAAATTCCTGAACATCGCTACGTGAAAGGCTTGTAATCGAGATACGCCTGATACGCTAAGGGAACGACATGGTGAAATGGCTCATCACCCTGGGGATCGTCCTCATCGCTCTCGGCTTGCTCTGGCCATTGCTGAGCAAGCTAGGGTTCGGCCAGCTGCCCGGTGACATTCGCATCGAACGCAAGGGCTTCGTCTTCTACTTTCCCTTCACCAGCGGCCTGGTGTTGTCTGTGCTGCTGAGCCTGATTCTGTGGATCTTCCGGCGCTGACGGGGTCAAGTCCAA
>CALAMX010000190.1 GCA_937925755.1 uncultured Burkholderiales bacterium | reverse complement strand
GCGGCGACTAGAGCTTAGGACTGTGACTTGACAGGAAGTCAGTCATGGGGTCCAAACGAAGTTTCGGGGTAGACTAACTTTGGCTTTAGCCGAAGTTGAGCGAGGCGAAGCCGAGCGGCCGAAGCCAAAACGGAGTTTCGGCGGAGGCTAACATGCGCGTAGCGCATGTTAAGCCGCGAAGCGAGCGGCCGAAGCCAAAACGGAGTTTCGGCGAAGGCTAACCTGCCGTCAGGCAGGTTAAGCGAGCGGAAGCGAGCGGCCGAAGCCAACACCGCGCAACGGAGCCGAGCGCCCGCGCAGTCAGTGATGCAGGGCTTCCCTAGGTGGTCGCACTGAGTCAGCGCCGGGACCGGCTTGGACTCAGGCCTCCGCCCTCTGTCCTCTGAGCGCCAGCACCACGAGGGTGACCGCGGTGAGCGGGAGGACGAAGAAGACCATTACGTCGCCGTAGGTCGCCAGTGCGCTGTGACGGGTCGAGAGCAGGATCAGATAGGCCGTGTAGGCGAGGTAGTAGGCGAAGAATAGCCCGCCCTCCCAGCGCGCGATCCGGTTGCCGGTGAAGAAGATGGGTAGACATGCAACCGCCACGGCCACCATGACCGGCAGGTCGAAGGTGAGTAGCGACGGGGAGACGGTGAGGCTCACCGGCGCCACCGCGGCCGAAATCCCCAGCACACCCAGGATGTTGAAGAGGTTGCTGCCCACCACGTTGCCCACGGCAATGTCGCGTTCGCCTCGAATGGCGGCCATGATGGAGGTGGCCACCTCGGGTAGCGAGGTCCCGGCGGCGATGAGGGTGAGACCAATGATGAGTTCGCTCACCCCGAGGGCGCGGGCGATCGTCACCGCCGCCTCGACCAGCCAGTTCGAGCCCTGCACCAGCAGCATGAGCCCGCCCAGGATCAGGGCCACCTGCACCGACCAATGACGGCGCCAGGCGCCCGCGTTGGCGGGGAGGGCTGCGGCGTATTCCTCGACGATCTCCACCGACTCGCGCCGGCTCGCACGGATGGCGTAGATGATGTAGGCCGCCAACCCCAGCGCGAGTAGTCCTCCCTCCCAGCGGGCGATGTCGCCGTTGGCAGCCATCCCCCAGAGCAGCAGCGATACCGCGATCAGTAACGGCACCTCGCGGCGAATGAGCTGCTGGTGCACGATGAGCGGGGTGATCAGGGCGGAGAGCCCCAGGATGAACAGCACGTTGAAGATGTTGCTGCCCACCACGTTGCCCAGGGCGATGTCGACCTGGCCGGACCAGGCCGACTGCACGGAGATCGCCAGCTCGGGCGAGCTGGTGCCGAAGGCTACCACGGTCAACCCCACCACGAGCGGCGAGATGCCGAAGGTGAGGGCCAGTCGGGAGGCGCCGCGCACGAGCAGCTCGGCGCCGAGGATCAGGGCAGCAAGTCCCAGGCCGAAGAAAAGCAGTGTCATTGAGGTATATGGATGGGATGGTCGCGTGTGGCTGTAGAGCCACGATCTTCATCATTCAAACCGATCCGCGCCGAGCGATCAAGGACGAGTATTGCGGCCCCCGCTTGCTAGGCTTGAGCGAAAGCAGTTCTAATTGGACCATGCGCCGGACCTTGAGTCGCTATCTCGTCGTCCTCTTCGCCTTGCTGCAGTGTGTGGCGCCACTGCTGCATGCGCATACCCATGCGGATAAACACTTTGGCATACACCTCGTGCATCTGCAAGGCTGGGGCGAGACATACGGGCACGTGCACGGTTCGATCGGGGCCGTCGCCCAACAGGTGGACGATGAGCATATCGTCGGGCTGTCACCCAGCCTACAGCCCAGACCCGACCCCAGTCACCTGCTACCAGCAGACTCCTGCGCAACAGCAGAACCGGCACTTCTCCTCGCACACGCTGGATTGGGCCTGCAATCGGCCGCGCCTACACGCCTGCCCGGCCGACCGCCCCATCTCATCCCGCTGCCGGCCCCGCCGCCTGCCCTCTGAGCGACCTGGTGTGCGCGGCACGTTGTCCTGGCCTCATGGTTTGGAGCCGGCCCCAGGGCAACCAGACCCGCGCCTGATTCCGACTCTTTCCGTGTCAAGCCGCGGCCGCCTCCGTCGGCCACGGGTACACGGACGTATGCGTTCGCAAATCAGAGGGTGTCATGAAACGTCTGTTACTCCTGCTGCTGGGCCTCGCGGCCCTGCCAGCGTCTGTCCGGGCCACGGACGAGCTGATCCCGATCACCGCCGAGCAGCGGGCCGCGTTGCGCATCCGCACGGTCGCCATGACCGCCCATGCCGGGGCGATGACGGTGGGCCTGCCGGCCACGGTGGCCATCCCGCCGGCGCAGATGCGCGTTGTTTCCGCCCCGCTCGCCGGGCTCATCACCGAGGTGCGGGTGGCGAATGGTCAGGGCGTGCGTGCCGGCCAGGTCCTCGCCATCCTGCGCGCCGAGGAATTGGTGACGGCGCAGCGAGACCTAGCGCAGGCCGCCGTGCAACTGCGCTTGGCCACCGAGACGGCGGCGCGCGACGAGGCACTGTTCGAGGAGGGGATCATCCCGGCGGCGCGCCTCAAGGCCGCCCAGGCGAGCCTTGCACAGGCGCGCGCTCAGGTCGAAGAGCGGCGTGCCTGGCTCCAGCTGATGGGGCTCGACGCCGCCGCCATCGGGGCGGCGGAGCGCGGTGAGCGGCTGACCGACCGCCTGGCCATCGTCGCCCCGATCGAGGGTCATGTGCTGGAGCAGGCCGCAGTGGCGGGGGCACGGGTGGAGCCGGCGACGGCGCTGTTCAAGCTCGCCCGTCTCGACCCCCTTTGGTTGGAGATCCAGGCCCCGGCCGAGGTGGCCGCCCTGGTCAAGCCGGGGCAGGGCGTGAGCGTGCCAGGCACGCCGTTCGTGGGCCAGGTTCTGAGCGTGGGCCGTCAGGTCAGCGCCGCCCAGACCGTATCCGTGCGCGCCCGCGTGGCCAACCCCGACGGCCGGCTGCGCCTCAACCAGAACGTCGCCGTGCGCCTGGAGGGACTGGCCGGCCTCAAGCGATGGCGGGTGCCGGCCCGCGCCCTCGTGCGCGCCCAGGGGCAGGACTGGGTGTTCGTGGAGCGGCCCGGTGGCTTCGAGCCTCAGGCCGTGCGGGTACTGACGCAGTCGGCGCAATCTGCGGCGATCGACGGACCGTTCACCGGCCAGGAACGCATCGCCGTCGAGGGTGTCGCGGCGCTCAAGGCCGCCTGGCAGGGCATGGGCGGGGAGTAGGTCGATGTTCGCCCGCCTGACGGAGTTTGCCCTGACCCAGCGCCTGCTGGTGCTGGGGCTGGCGCTGCTGCTCACCGCGGCGGGCCTCATGGCCTGGCGTGAGCTGCCCATCGACGCCTTCCCGGACGTTTCCACTACCCAGGTGAAGATCATTCTCAAGGCCCCCGGCATGACGCCGGAGGAGGTGGAGGCACGCATCGCCGCGCCGGTGGAGACCGAGATGCTGGGGATTCCGCGCCAGCGCATCCTGCGTTCCATTTCCAAGTACGGGCTGACCGACATTACCATCGACTTCGAGGACGGCACCGATATCTATTGGGCACGCAGCCAGGTGGCGGAGCGGCTCAACGGGGTCTTGCCCAACCTGCCGCCCGGTGTGGAGGGCGGGCTCGCCCCCATCACCACGCCGCTGTCGGAGATGTTCATGTTCACCGTGGACGCGCCGCACCTCGATCTCACCGAGCGGCGGGCGCTGCTCGACTGGGTGATCCGGCCGCAATTGCGGACCCTGCCAGGGGTGGCCGACGTCAATGCCTTAGGCGGCCTGGTCAAGACCTTCGAGGTGGCGCCGGACAACGCCGCCATGAGTGCGCGCGGCGTGACCCTGCAGGAACTCGCCGAAGCGATCCGCGCCAACAACCGCAACGACGGGGCGGGTCGGCTCACCGAAGGCGAGGAGGTCTGGCTGGTGCGGGTCGAGGGGGCGGTGAAGGACCTCGAAGACCTCGCCGCCATCGTCGTCAAGACGGTGGATGGGGTGCCGGTGCGGGTCTCTGACGTCGCCGCCGTGCGTCTGTCCAGTCTCACACGCTACGGCGGGGTGACCCAGGATGGCCGCGGCGAGGCGGTAGAGGGCCTGGTGCTGGGGCTTAAAGGGGCGAACGCGCAGCAAGTGGTCGCGGCGGTCAAACAGCGTCTCAAGGAAATCGAACCGAGCCTGCCCGAGGGGGTGAAGATCACCCCCTTCTACGACCGCTCGGCCCTGGTCGAGCGGGCGGTGGGCACCGTGACCAGGGCGCTCCTGGAGGCCATCGTCCTGGTCCTGGCCCTGCTCGCCCTATTCCTCGGCAATGCGCGTGCGGCCCTGACCGTGGCCCTGACCCTGCCGCTGGCGGCCTTGGCCACCTTCCTGCTCATGCGCCAGTTTGGACTGTCGGCCAATCTGATGAGTCTGGGAGGGCTGGCCATCGCCATTGGCATGCTGGTCGATGGCGCCGTGGTGGTGGTGGAGAACATCGTCAGTCACCTGGCCCACGCTCAGAGCCCCCAACCCAAGCTACATCGGGTCTATCGCGCCGTGCGCGAGGTGGCGGTGCCCACTGCTAGCGGCGTGGCCATCATCCTCATCGTCTTCTTGCCGCTGCTGACGCTGCAGGGGCTGGAAGGCAAGCTGTTCACCCCGGTGGCGCTGACCATCGTCTTCGCCCTGGCGGCGGCCCTCGTGCTATCGCTCACCGTGGTGCCGGTGCTGGCCTCCTGGCTGCTGCAGGAGGGTGGGCACGGCGAACCCTGGCTGGTGCGGTTGGCCGAGCGAGTGTACACGCCGGTGCTGGACTTCGCGCTAAAGCGGGTGAAGACCGTGTTGGCGGTCGCCCTCGCTCTGTTGGCGTTGGCCATCACCGCCTACCCGTTCATCGGCAAGTCCTTCATGCCCACGCTGGACGAAGGCGACCTCCTGGTGCAACTGGAGAAGCTGCCCTCAATCAGCCTGGAGGAGAGCCTCGCCCTCGACATCGCGGTACAGCGTGCACTCTTGCAACGCATCCCGGAGATCCGCGGTGTGGTGGCCCGCGCCGGCTCGGACGAGTTGGGGCTGGACCCGATGGGGCTCAACGAGACCGACAGCTTTCTCGTCCTCAAACCCATGGCTGAGTGGCGCCGGCCAGACAAGGACTGGCTGATGGAGGAGATCCGCCGCGTCATGGCGGACTTTCCCGGCATCAACTACACCTTCACCCAGCCCATCGACATGCGCGTGTCGGAGATGCTCACCGGCGCGCGTGGCGATCTTGCGGTCAAGGTCTTCGGGCCAGACATCGGCACCCTGAATGCCCTGGCCGATCGCATCGAGGCCGTGATCAAGACCATACCCGGTGCCCAGGACGTCTTCGTCAAGAAGAACGAGGGGGTGCAGTACTTCCGCGTCGAGATCGATCGCTTGGCGGTCGGTCGCTATGGGCTCACCATCGACGAAGTGGCGGCCTTTCTCAAGGCGCATCTGGAAGGTGAGCGGCTGGGCATCGTCCAGGAGGGGGTGCGGCGCACCCCACTCCTGTTGCGGGCGGGCGAGAACGTGCGCCTGTCACCAGCCTTGTTCGAGTCCCTGCGTATCCCCACGCCCGAGGGTATTGCACCTCCCCTCAAGGAGCTGGCCCGGCTCGTGCGCGTCGAAGGGCCGGTGGCGATCAACCGCGAGAATGCCGCACGCTACGTCACGGTGCAAAGCAACGTGGCCGGCCGTGATCTGGTCGGTTTCGTCGCAGAGGTGCAGGCGAGAATCGCGCGTGAGGTCCAGTTGCCGGAGGGCTATCGGGTGACCTATGGCGGTCAGTTCGAGAACCAACAGCGCGCCGCTGCCCGGCTGGCGGTGGTGGTGCCGGTGGCGCTGGCCCTGATCTTCGCCTTGCTCTTCGCGACCTTCCGCTCGGTCAAACAGGCGGTGCTGGTGCTGGCCAATATCCCCTTTGCCCTGGTCGGCGGCATCCTGGCCTTGTTCCTGACCGGGGAATATCTGTCGGTGCCCGCGTCGGTCGGTTTCATCGCCCTGCTCGGTATCGCCGTGCTCAACGGCGTGGTGTTGGTCAGCTACTTCAATCAGCTTGCCGCACGCGGCTTGGCCGGCGAGCAGGTGGTACGGGACGGCACGCTGCGCCGGCTGCGGCCGGTGCTGATGACCGCCAGCATCACGGCCTTTGGGCTCGTGCCGCTGCTACTCGCCACCGGGCCGGGCTCGGAGATCCAGAAACCGCTCGCCATCGTCGTGGTGGGCGGTCTGGCCAGTTCGACCGCACTCACCCTGATCCTGTTGCCGGTGCTCTACTGGCGCTTCATCCTCAAGGAGTCCTAGGATGCACGACGATTCGCAGACCCTGTCGCTCTCCCCCGAAGACACCGGCCCCCCTTTCGGTGAGGGGTTGGTACAGCTCACCCTGGCCGCGCCCAGGTATCTGGAGGAGGAGCTGGTCGACCAGCTCCTGTCCCACCCGGACTGGGCGGCCGGTTTCACCCTCATGCGCGCCGAGGGTCATAGTCACCAGACGGTCAGCCTCACGCCCCAGGAAAGGGTACGGGGCCGTGCCGGCCGTATCAGCCTGCAAATCGTGCTGGAGGCCGACCGCGCCCAGACGCTGATCGACCATCTCAAACAGCATCTGCGCAAACGGGACGTGGCCTACTGGCTCACGCCAGTGCTCGCTTTCGGGAGACTCGCGTGAGCATCCAGAGCGCATTGTCCACCCTTCTCGGTCTGCTCGTGGCGCTTGTCTGTCGGGCCGCGCCCGCCGATCTACCCGATGCCCGGCTCGCCACCGCGGCGCTCGACAACCACCCCCAGGTTCGCGCGGCCCTGGCCCGTTTGCGCCTGGCCGAGGCTGAGCAGGCCCGTCTGCGCGCAGGGCCGCACGAGTATGGTCTGCGTCTGGGGAGCCAGCGGCGCAACGTGCGCGGCGGGCCCGACTACACCGAGTGGGAGGCCGCGATCGAGCGCGGCCTGCGCCTGCCGGGCAAGGCCCAACTCGACGCACGCATCGGCGCCGCTGGAGTGGAAGAGGCGCACGAACGCGTCGGCGAGGCCCGCCACGAGGCGGCGCGTCAGCTCCTTGGCCTGTGGTATGCGGCCCTGCTAAGCCAGGCCGAGGTGCGTATCTGGCGCGAGCAGGTCGCCCTCCTGGAAGCGGAGGCCCGCAGCGTGCGTAGCCGCATCAAGGCCGGTGACGCTGCCCGCATGCAGGGGCTGCAGGCCGATGCTGCGCTGGCTCAGGCCATCGCCCAGCTCGGCCAGGCGCAAACACGCGCGCAAACCGCCCTGTCAGAACTGAACCGGCATTTCCCTGAACTGCCGTCACCCGGCGATGTGGCCGCCGAGCCCAGCTTGCCGGAGGGCGACGCGGCTGATTGGGTCGCGCGAACCCTCACGCACAATCATGAACTGCTTGCTGCCCAGCGCGCGGCCGAGCGTGCACGCCTGCTCGTGCAGCGGCTGGAGTCCGACCGGCGGCCCGACCCCGTGCTGGGCCTGCGCTATGCCAGCGAACGGGGGGGTGACGAGCGCATCCTGGGCCTGAGTCTGGCGATCGCCCTGCCGGGCGAAGGCAGGCGCGCTGCGGCGCGTGGGCAGGCGGCAGAGGCCGAGGCGCTGGCCGAGGCCGAGGCAGCAGCCCGCCGGCGCATAAGCGCCGAGGTGGCGAACAACTGGTTGCGCGCCTCAGGCGCCGTGGAGGCGCATCGCCGTCTGGCGCAAGCGGCCGAGGCGGCGCAGCAGCATGCGACGCTCACACGGCGGGCCCATGAACTGGGCGAGGTCGGCTTGACGGAAGTCCTGCTGGCGCGACGAACTGCCCTGGAAGCACGGCTGGCGGCGGAACAGGCGCGCATCGGCGCGAACGAGGCCATCGCCCGCCTGCTGCTCGATGCGCACCAGCTCTGGGCCAGGGATGAACACCAAGACACCGCTCACTGATCCCTGCCCCAGCTCGGGTTGTTGCGCGCCAGCGAGCGCTCAATGGCCGCCACCAGGGTACGCACCTCCTCGGGCGAGAGGTCTGGATAGGCCTCGTGGATGATGCGTAGGGCCAGGTGGCCGATCGAGCTACCGGACCAGTCGCTCCCGTCATGGAAGAAGTGGTCCAGTCGGCCGCGCGCCTCGTCGTAGATGCTGCGCAGCTTGGGGTTGGTGCGCCGCTCGGGCTGGGGGTTGCCCTCGGCGTCGATGTAGTGCTGCATGTGGCGCCTCCTTGAGTGTCACGGCCGCAGGGTCGTTTCGCTGATTTGAAGAACCGCTCGACGCCCCCAGTCGACGCCCCCCGGGGCGGCGAACACGCCACCCACATGCTGACTGTGTATTGCGGATCTCGACGTTAAGATAGACCGCTCCGCGCCCTTTGACAATTCTGCCCACGACTTGACCCCCTGACACCCACTGCGCCGAGCATGAGCGAATTCCCGAACCCACCGCTGCAGGCCGAGCCCGGCCCGGGCCTCACGCGTCTGACCCATCTGATCTACGCCCTGCACGCCTTCACCGTGCTGACCGGGCTGCTGACGAGCGCCTTCATCGTCACCGCCTTCGTCACCGGCTGGCCCTCGCTGATCGCGGTCGTGCTCAATTACCTCAAGCGGGGCGAGGTGCGCGGCACCTGGCTCGAGTCGCACTTCCGCTGGCAGTTGCGCACCTTCTGGTTCGCGCTCCTGTGGCTGCTCACCGGCCTGTTCCTAGCGCTATCCCTGATCGGCATCCCCGTGGCCGTGGCCCTGTTCGTGATGGTCGGCCTGTGGGTGCTCTACCGCGTGGCCCGCGGCTGGCTGCGGCTCAACGATCGACGGCCGATGCCGATTTGAGTCACAGACCCGCCGGCAGGCTCAACGGGCCATATTCGACCACCACCGTCCCCAGTCGCGTATTGAGCCCCATGACCGGAACCACCAGCCGGCTGCCCTGGGCAGTCGGCTGCACGGTAACCTGCGTTGTGCCCAGGACCCCGGCGGGGTGGAGCGCAGTCACGGGCTGGCCAAGGAACTTGCGGTCGGTGGCGATGAGGACCTTACCGTCCTGACCGGCCAGCACCACGCGCTGCACGCGCGGCATGCGCACCAGTTCGGCGAAATACTGGTCGATCTGGTCGAGGTTGTTGCGGATGAGCTCGCCGCGCACCGCCCAGGCGAGCGCCGTGCCGAAACGGGCAAGCGCTGCTTGGTCCTGGCTTGAGGTGAATTCCTTGAGCCTCGCACTCAAGCTGGCGCGGTCGGCCTCGAATCGTTGGGACATCTCCTGCCGTTCGGCTGCGAGCCGTGCCTCGGCTCGATTCACGGCCACGCGCTGCCAGGCGAAGGTGAGGAGCAAGAGGACGGCGAGTAGCAGGCTCACCCACAGCGGTAGCCGGGTCTCGGTCAGGGCCTGTAGCACGCCGCGTTTCCCCGTGGTTTGTTCGAAGTTCTCGCTCATCTCTACACCTCGTTTGTGGATTGTGGATGGGGGCGTGAAGTCGTGCCAGCGGTCGCTTAGTCCTTCGTCGCGGTGGGTTGGAATAGCTTCATGAAGTCACCCGGCACCGGGAAGACGATGGTGTTGGAACGATCGGTGGCGATCGCGGTGAGGGTCTGCAGATACCGAAGCTGCATGGCCTGCGGGTTTCTCGCCAGCATGTCGGCGGCGGCGATCAGCTTCTCGGCGGCCTGCAGCTCGCCCTCGGCGTGGATCACCTTGGCGCGCCGCTCGCGCTCGGCCTCGGCTTGCTTGGCGATGGCCCGCACCATGGACTCGTCCAGGTCCACATGCTTGATCTCGACGTTGGAGACCTTGATGCCCCAGGCATCGGTCTGTGCATCCAGCACCTGCTGGATGTCGAGGTTCAAACGCTCGCGCTCGGCCAGCATCTCGTCAAGCTCATGCTTGCCCAGCACCGCCCGCAACGTGGTCTGCGCGAGCTGGCTGGTGGCGGACATGTAGTCCTCCACCTGGAGGATGGCGCGGGCCGGGTCCACCACACGGAAGTAAACCACGGCGTTGACCTTCACCGAGACGTTGTCGCGGGAGATGACGTCCTGGGTGGGCACATCCAGCACGACGATCCTCAGGTCCACCTTGACCATTTGCTGCACGCCGGGAATCACGAGGATCAGACCCGGTCCTTTGACCTTCCAGAAGCGGCCGAGCATGAAGATCACACCGCGCTCATACTCGCGCAGGATGCGCACCGAGGCGGCGACGAGGAAGATGATGAGGACGATGACGCCAAAGCCGAAGTCGAACATGGGGGTCTCCTGTGTTGGTAAAGGGTGAGGGGGGCGGATGCATGCCAAACCACACCGCCTACAGTGCATTTCGCCGACCTACATCGGTTCTACCTCCAGGGTCAGGCCGTCCACGCGCTTGATGCGTACCCGCTGGCCGGCCTTGAGTGGCCGCGGGCAGCGGATGCGCCAGGTCTCGCCATGCACGTGTGCCCAGCCCTCGGTCTCGCAGTCGCTGATCACACGGGCCTCGGCACCGACCATCTCCTCGCTCCCGGTCGCGGCCGGGCGGCGGCGCGACTGGAGAACCATGCCCACCACCAGGAACAGGAAGCCGGCGGTGGTGGCGGTGACGGCGGCAATGAGTCCCCAGGGCAGGCCATAGCCGGGGATGTCGGTGTCGATCAGCATGACCGAACCGACGACGAAGGCGATCAGACCGCCCAAGCCCAGGATGCCAAAGCTGGGGACGAAGACCTCGGCCACCATGAAGGCGATGCCGAGCAGGATGAGGGCCAGCCCGGCGTAGCTGACCGGTAACATGTTGAGGGCGAATAACGCCAGGAGCAGGCTGATGGCGCCGATTACGCCAGGCACGCCGAAGCCGGGGTTGGCGAATTCATAGATCAGCCCGTAGATGCCGATCAGCATGAGGATATAGGCGATGCTCGGGTCGCCGATCACGCCGAGTAGCCGACTGCGCCAGTCCGGTTCGAGCGCAGTAGGGCTTACCCCTCGGGTGGCGAGCTTCACCTCACCCCGGGCCGTCTTGAGGGTGCGGCCGTCGAGTTTGGCAAGCAGGTCGGCGACGTCCTCGGCGATCAAGTCGATGACCTTTTCCTTCAGGGCCTGCTCGGCCGTGAGGCTCACCGCCTCGCGTACCGCCCGCTCCGCCCATTCCGCGTTACGGCCCCTCAACTCGGCCAGGCTGCGGATGTAGGCGGTGGCGTCGTGCACCTGCTTGCGCGTCAGGGCGTCACCCGGGGGGAGCACGGCGGGGGGCTGGTCGGCCCCGTTTTTCCCGTCATTCTGGTTTTTGGCCTTGTCGTCCTTCTTTTCCGCCGCCGATGGCTTGTCTTCGCCCGGTTGCGGCCCACCGACGCCGATCGCCACGGGCGTGGCCGCCCCCAGGTTGGTGGCCGGGGCCATGGCGGCGATGTGGCTGGCGTAGAGGATATAGGTCCCGGCGCTGGCCGCGCGTGCGCCCTGAGGGTAGACGAAGGTGGCCACCGGCACCGGCGAGGCGAGGATGGCCTGGATGATCGCGCGCATGGAGGTGTCCAGGCCCCCGGGGGTATCGAGTTTGATCACGACGAGCTGTGCCCCGTCCTGTTCGGCATGCTTGAAGCCGCGGATGAGGTAATCGGCGCTCGCCGGGCCGATGGCCCCCTGCACCGTCAGCACGGTCACAGGCCTGGCCAGGGCGAGCCCTGCCCACAGAAGCAGTGCAAGGAGGAATAGGCGACGCATCATCCTAAAAACCGCAGTTGAACGGGCCCGAAGGGTGGTTCAAGCGGGTGTCTGGCTTGACCTGACGACGCCGCAGGGCGACCGCGACGGGCGAAGCAGGGGCCCCTCCTGGGGATGCGACCCCGTCGCGGGATGCTGGCGCCCCACCTGCGGTCGCCGGCATCCCCTGCGCTGGCCGATCCCCGCTTGCGCGAGGCCCCTCGGCCGACGCTGCGGGGCGCCCTCCCTGCAAGGAGGCGTGAAAACGAGCCCGGTATACTCACCAAAAGACCGGGCGAGTTTTGTCGCAGACACAAAGCCAGACGCCCGCTTGGGCCGCACCAGCCCGCAGGGCGCAGGACAGCACGCAGTGCGGGTCCCGAGCGTAGCGAGGGATGGGCCGAAGGCCCACAAAGCGGGTTGTTGCGGGCTCACCCTGCTGGTGTGTCGTATCGAGGCCACATACTCAATGGATTCATGACGTTGCAACACAAAAAAGCGGTCAACTGCGGTTTTTAGGTTCAATTCCGCACTGTCACGCCACACTAGGACCTCGACGCCGGGCTCGAAGCAGCGCGCCAGGTCCGGCAGGTCGTCGTTGAGCACAGGGGTACCACAGGCTAGTGGCTCGAAGCTACGCTGGTTGAGCCCACCCAGTACATTGCCTTCGTTGCGCACGTTCAGGACCGCCCGGACGCCGGCATACAGCGCCGGGAGGAGGGCCATGGGATAACGGTGGGGGCTGACCCGGTGCTGGGTACCACGCAAACAGCGCCAGCCACGGCAGTAGACGGCGATAGGACGGTCCAGTCCGCGCACCACCTCTTCCCGCCAAGGGGTGCGATTGGCCACGAAAACGACGTCTTGCGTAGGCGGTCGGTCCGTGGTCTTGAACAATCGTTCGTTGACCGCCAAGGGAAGCCAAGCCCCGTTGTCCGGGAAGCCAAAGCGAGCCGCCTCGGCGAGAAAGGCGCTATCCGTGTAAAACACCATGTCGAGGACCTGGGCGCGAGAGCGCATGTCTTCGCTGAAACGGTCACCCACCCAACCGGCCAGGAGCGGGCGATGTCCCATGCCAGCAAGCCTATGGTAGACAGTAATCGGTAAATGAAAGGCCCCCACCAAAACCACGAGGTATGGCTGGTAAGCGCCAATGGCCTGTCGCAGGCGGTCTGCTATGACCCTAGCCCAGACATCTGGACTCGATAGATGTAGCCAACGAGTCGACAGCCTCTCCACCCACCCCGATCCAGTCGTAGAGAAGGTGTGCACCTGTACTCCCAGCGCACAGAAACCGTCTGCGGTGTTCTCCAGCCAATGGACGATG
>CALAMX010000189.1 GCA_937925755.1 uncultured Burkholderiales bacterium | reverse complement strand
AAAAAATCCCTAGTTGTCGGACACATCTGCCCTTCGCGTCTCTGTCCTACCCCCAGGACGTCGCGAAAGAAAGCCGAGGCGAAGTCCACAAGCCTACCCACGATTACGGCACGGCTGCTATGAACTTGAGCACAGTGCCGGATCTGTTGGCCTCGTCAACGCCTGCCCTATCCGGCCAGTGCTATAACAGAAGCAAACTGGCTCCCATGAGACCCCCATGGCAAGGAAGATGACGACGCTCTCGGCCAAAGACCGTAAGGCACTGGCGCACAAATACGCGCTGCCGGATGCCCTATTGAGCCCTGCCCCACCCACCCGGGACCATGTGCGAGGCAAGGCTCAGGGGCGCGGCGCAGAGCCTGCCGGCATCGAGACGCGCAAGTTCTATCCCGACTTCCCCATCGGCCGCTTCGAGGACCAACCGCGCCTCATCTGGGTCGCGCCCGAGCTGTTCCTGCACGAACCCCAGACCGCCAAGCCCTTCCGTTTCGTCCGCGCCAACGGCGAGACGATCGCCCCCGGCCGCATGTTCACCGACGGCGGCTCCATCCCGCGCGTCCTGTGGTCCATCCCCAACTTCTCGCCCTGGACCTACGGCCCGGCCTTCCTGATCCACGACTGGCTGTTCGATCTGCATCATTGCGGGCAAGACACGCGCAGCTTCGAGGCGGTGCGCGACATCATGCTGGAGGGGCCGCGCACCCTCATGGAGACGGGGGTGTGCAAGATGAACCGCCTGGTCTTCGACCTGATCTACGCCGGCATCGATTCCCTCGTCGCCCGTGCGATCTGGGACCGACCTGGCTGCACCCTGCCGGCGCAGGACTGAGACGAACGTGCATGCGCCGGCGGGCTGACGCCGCGCGCCTGACTGCAAGGCGAGACGACCCCGAATGGCACTGGCTTGCATACCCAGGTGTGGCCGATTTGCGATTTTGCATTTCCCCTCTAAACTTCGGCGCCATGCATGCACTGAACGCCTGGCGCGAGGAGATGCGTTCGGCCTATCTTTATCGCGTCGTCTCCGACGAGGAATCCGGCACGCCGCGCCAGATCTTGTTTTTGGAGCTGGCGCGGGCAGCGGAGGAACAGGCCGGCATCTGGGCCGAGCAGATCCGCCAGACGGGGGCGACGCCGCCATCTGGCTACCGACCCGACCTGCGCACGCGGCTGGTGGCGCATCTGGTGCGTGTCTTCGGTGTGGCGCCGATGCGGCGGGTGCTGGCGGCAATGAAGGTGCGCGGCATGAGCCTGTACCACGCCCCAGCGCCGCACGGTATGCCAGTCTCCGCTGACTTCAAGGAGCGGCAGCACCGCACCGCCGATGGCGGGAATCTGCGCGCCGCAGCGTTCGGTGTCAACGACGGGCTGGTCTCCAATGCCAGCCTGATCCTGGGCGTGGCCGGCGCCGGGACCGAACCCGGCCTCGTCATCCTGTCGGGCGCCGCGGGGCTACTCGCCGGCGCGCTGTCCATGGCGGCGGGCGAGTATGTCTCGGTGCGGGCACAGAAGGAATTTTTCGAGTACCAGATCGGCCTGGAGCGCGAAGAGCTCAAGCAATACCCCAAAGAAGAAGCGGCCGAGCTGGCGCTCATCTACACCGCCAAGGGCGTGCCGCGTGCAGAGGCGCAGCGCTTGGCCGAGCGCCTGATCAGCGACCCAGACCGCGCGCTCGACACCCTGGCGCGCGAGGAGCTGGGTCTCAACCCCGAGGAGCTCGGCTCCCCGCTGGGCGCTGCCATTTCGTCTTTCCTCGCCTTCGCCCTCGGGGCCGCCATCCCGCTCGCCCCCTACCTGTTGTTGAGCGGTCAGACCGCCCTCACCGGCACCATCTTGGTCACCGCCGTAAGCCTGTTCGGCGTGGGCAGCGCGCTGAGCCTGTTCACCGGCAGGCCGGCCTGGCAAGGGGGACTACGCATGCTGGCCATCGGCGGTGGGGCCGGATTGCTGACCTGGCTCATCGGCCGGGTGCTGGGGGTGGCCCTGGGTTAGAATCACGCCTCACGCCTCACGCCACACGTCTCACGCCATGATGGACCGCGTCTTCAGCATCGAATTCTTCCCGCCCAAGACCCCCGAAGGCATGGAAAAGCTGCGCGAGACCCGCCGTCAGCTCGCGCAACTTCGGCCCAAGTTCTTCTCGGTTACCTTCGGTGCTGGTGGCTCCACCCGCGACCGCACCCTGGAGACGGTGCTGGAGATCCAGGCCGAGGGGCTGGAGGCCGCACCGCACTTGTCCTGCATCGGCTCGACCCGCGAGAGCATCCGCGAGATCTTGCAGACGTACCGTGCGCACGGCATCCACCACATCGTGGCGCTGCGCGGCGACCTGCCCTCGGGTATGGCCGAGCCCGGTGAATTTCGCTATGCCAGCGACCTGGTCAGCTTCATCCGCGAGGAAACGGGGGACTGGTTCACGATCGAGGTGGCGGCCTATCCGGAGATGCACCCGCAGGCGCGCAACTACCGCGAGGATCTCGCCAATTTCAAGCGCAAGGTCGAGGCGGGGGCCAATGCCGCCATCACCCAGTACTTTTACAACGCCGACGCCTATTTCAATTTCGTCGACGATTGCCGGGCCCTGGGGGTGGACATCCCCATCGTGCCCGGCATCATGCCCATCTCCAATTACGCCCAGCTAGCCCGTTTCTCGGCCACCTGCGGCGCGGAGATCCCGCGCTGGCTGGCGAAAAAACTGGAGGCCTACTACGACGACAGCGCCGCCATCCGCGCCTTCGGGCTCGATGTCGTGACGACCCTGTGCGAGCGCCTGCTTGCCGGCGGGGCCCCAGGTCTGCACTTCTACACGCTCAACCAGGCGAGCTTGACAGTCGCCATCTGGGAGCGGCTGGGTCTCTCCCACACGGATCCGTCATGAAGATACCGGCGCGGCCAGCGTTCGCTGCGGTCGCTGCCGGTCTGAGCCGAGGAAAGCCGTGGGTTCAACCGAGGCGAGGTCGCGGCTTCTGCCGCTCAAAAGGTCGGACGCACCTCTCCTAGTAGGAATGATGCGACGGGTATGGCTCGCAGCGCGGGTCTTTCGAGGCGCCCAGGGGTAAAATCCGCGCGTCATGACTCCTACAGGTAGACAAGGCATGGAAAATACCATCGTGCTCATCGGTCTGGGCCAACTGGGACGTGTGTTCGCCGGGGGGCTATTGCGCGCGGGCCACACGGTCGTGCCGGTCAACCGCTGCGACGACATGAATCGCGTCGCCGCGCGCTGGCCTCAGCCGGCGCTCGCCCTGGTGGCCGTGGCGGAGGCCGATCTGCACCCCGTATTGGAAGCTCTGCCGGCGGTCTGGAAGGACCGCGTGGGACTGCTGCAGAACGAACTGTTGCCGCGCGACTGGGAGCTGCACGCGATTGTGAGACCCACGGTCATTGCGGTCTGGTTCGAAAAGAAGAAGGGCATCGATGCCAAGCCCCTGCTACCCTCGCCCGTACACGGCCCACAGGCACCGTTGCTGATACAAGCCCTCACAAGCATCGATCTCCCCGCGCGAGTCGTGGAGGACGCGGAGCAGATGCTTTGGGAGCTCGTGCGCAAGAATCTCTACATCCTCACCACCAACCTCGCCGGGCTTCAAGTCGGCGGCACGGTGGGCGACCTGTGGGACAGACACCGACCACTGGCCGAGGCGGTGGCCCGTGATGTGCTCGACCTGCAAGAGGCGCTGACCGGCCGCCGCTTCGACCGCGTCGCACTCATGCAAGGCATGCTGGAGGCCTTCGCCGCCGATCCCCAGCACGCCTGCGCGGGGCGCACGGCGGCAGCCAGGCTCGAACGCGCCCTGAAGCAGGCAGATGCGTTCGGTCTGACCGTGCCCACGCTCAGGCAGATACGGTCACGGACCTCTAAGGCTTGACCACGGCGTGACCCGCGGCGCCAGCGATCAGCCTGCCGATCGGCGCCGCCCGCTCGAAGCCGTGTCGCTCAAAGACCTGCATGACCGCCTGAAGCGACGCCTCCGTGCAGGCGACCAGCAGGCCGCCGCTGGTTTGGGGATCGGTGAGGATCGCGCGCTGCCAATTGGTGCAGCCCTCAAACAAGCGCACACTCGCGCCGTAGCTCGCCCAGTTGCGACCGCTTGCACCGGTGACGAAGCCTGCTTGTGCCAGCTCTACCGCCAGGGGTAGGACGGGCAGCCGAGCGAATTCGATCTCGGCGGTAAGACCTGAGCCGCGCGCGATCTCCAAGGTGTGACCCAACAGACCGAAGCCCGTCACATCGGTCATGGCGTGCACGCCGTCGATCTCGGCCAGCTCCGGTCCCGGCGTGTTGAGTTGGGTGGTCGAGGCGATCATGGCCGCATAGCCTGCCGCCGGCAAGGCGTCTCTCTTGAGGGCGGCGGAGTGGATGCCCACCCCCAGCCCTTTGCCCAACACCAGCACGTCGCCCGCCTGGGCGGTATTGTTGCGCTTGACGCGCGCCGGATGCACCACGCCGATCGCCACCAGGCCATAGATGGGTTCGGAGGTGTCGATGGAGTGACCGCCGGCGATGGGAATGCCCGCGGCCGTTGCCGCGGCCTCGCCGCCGGCCAGGATACGGCGGATATCCTCGGGCGCGAGCTTGTCGAGCGGCATGCCGACCAAGGCCAAGGCAAACAGTGGCCGCGCCCCCATGGCATAGACGTCGGAGATGGCGTTGGTGGCGGCAATACGACCGAACTCATAAGGATCGTCGACGATGGGCATGAAGAAATCGGTGGTGGCGACGATGGCTAGGCTATCGTTCAACCGCCACACCGCCGCGTCGTCACCGGTCTCGATCCCCACCAGGAGATCGGGGAAGGCCGCGGCGATGCCCTTGGCATAAGGGGTTTCGGCCAGGATTTGGTCGAGCACGGCCGGGGCGATCTTGCAGCCACAGCCGCCGCCGTGCGAGAGGTGGGTCAGTCTTTGCGTCATGGGGACAGGCCCGTTATCGTGCAAGTCCGCCTGATTTTAACCCCGCCGTGCCACCCGCCCCGACCCGGCCGCCACGACAAGAAGGATGAGCGCGAGCCCCAACGCCGGCCAATCGCCAAAACGGGCGTAGGGCGTCATACCCGCATAGCCCTGCGCCTGCCCGTGCAAGGCGCCGGTGGTGAAGGGGTCAAGGCGCGCGACCACGCGACCGCGCGCATCCAGGATGGCGGTGATCCCTGTGTTGTTGGCACGCAGCCACCAGCGCCCTGTCTCCAGCGCCCGCATCTGGCTGATCTGCAGGTGCTGCCAGGGCGCGAGCGAGTCGCCGAACCAGGCATCATTGCTGACGTTGACCATCAGTGTAGCCGCCGGCAAGGCGTGGATGAGCTCCGCGCCAAAGACGTCCTCGTAGCAGATATTGACCGCCACCCGCTGCCCGGCCACCTGCATGGGCGGTTGGTCGGGCTGGCCGCGGGCGAAATCACCCAGGGGGATGTGCATTAGTTCGATGAACCAGCGAAAGCCTGGCGGCACGAACTCGCCGAAGGGCACCAGGTGCACCTTGCGGTAGACCTGGGGTGCTGCCGTGCCGAGCGACACCACGCTGTTATAGTAGCGATCGCCCTCGCGCTCCGGCACCCCCAACAGCAAGTCGCCGCCGTTGGCGCGGGCATGCGCCGCTAGTTCGGTCAGGTAGTCAAGCGGTGCGGTGTCCAGAAAGATGGGCAACGCAGTCTCCGGCAGGACGATGAGCCGCGATGGGCTGTCCAGACTGAGGCGGCGATAAGTGGCCAGGCTCTCCATGAGCCGTTCCGGCCGGAACTTGAGCGACTGTTCGATGTTGCCCTGGATCAGGCTGACCGTCACCGGCTCGCCTACCGGTCGCGTCCACGGCACCTGCAGCAGTGCCCAGCCAGCAAACCAGACCCCGGCGGCGAGCGCCACGAAACGCCCGCGCGCCAGGGCAAGCGCCCCGGCCGTGAAGACCGCTACACCCGTCACCCCCAACAGGCCCAACACCGGGGCAAAACCAGCCAAAGGACTCCAGGGCACCTGGGCGTAGCCGATGGCCTGCCATGGGAAGCCGGTGAACAGGGTGCCGCGCAGCCAATCCATGAGCAACCAAAGCGCCGGGGCGGCGAGTAGCCAGCGCACCGCCTCAGGCAGGGACCAACGCACCGCGAGCGCCAGGGCCAGGGCCGGGAACAGGGCCAGATAGGCGGCGAAGAGGATCACCGCCAGGGCGGCGATGGGCGCCGGCATGCCGCCGATCGCATGCATGCTCACATAGACCCAGGACACCCCGGCCAGGAACCAGCCCAAGCCAAAGGCATAGCCCAGACCGAAGGCCTCACACGCGCTACGGCCGCGCAGCAGGCGGATGACGAGTGCCAGGGCGAGGATGGGCAGTGGGAACAGGTCGTAAGGCGCGAAACCGAACACGCTCACTGCGCCCAGGCCTAGGGCCAGGGCGACAGGGCGCCAAGGGAAACACTGAATGAATGTCAGCGCAGGCGCTCGGCTTCGTCGTACAGTGTCGCGAACCAAGGATACCCTCCGCCTCGCCTGCTTGCGTCCACTTAACCCCCTACTGGTAGAGAAGGGGCGTCGCGATTGCCCGGCCCGTGCCTCCCCACACGTCCGACCGCCGCCTCCGGCAGCGCCCTCCCAGGTCTTTGCTTAAGCGCTTGAATTCGTCCCGGGGGCAAGCCGGGGGCATCCTTCCCCTGCGGCAGCACTTACCCTGCAGCGGTCACGGCAGCAGCCGCAACAACCTCGCAAGAAACTCCAGCGCGTTCTGGTTGAGAAAGATTACGGTGAAGATCGTGACTAAAAAA
>CALAMX010000188.1 GCA_937925755.1 uncultured Burkholderiales bacterium | reverse complement strand
CGCAAGGGAGATCGTTGGGACGATGCCTGTTCGGAAAGCTTCTGCAACAGCCTGAAAAATGAGCGGGTGCATGGCAGCCGCTACGGCACGAGAGCCGAAGCTCAGGCCGATCGGTTCGATTACATCGAGCCGTTCTACAATCGCAGACGCAAGCATTCCACGCTCGGCTATGCCTCGCCACAGCAAATCCTGAACGAGTGGATCAGGCGTCAGCATGAGCATGAATTGGCGGCATAATGCCGCAGGGTTGGAAGACGAAAAACAGAGGGAAGCTCAGGTGTCGAAGCGGGCGATGCGGGCTTCGATCTCCTCGATGTGCTGCATCAGTTCGTCGAGCACGAAACGATGGCTGGCACTGAGGTCACCTTGCAGGGCATCGAAGATTTCCTCCCGGCTGGCCTTCAGTCGAGCGCTGGCCAGTTTGGGTACCTCGTGGGGGCGCCTGGTCGGCGATGATCGCCTTGACCATGGCGCGGGCGGATTTACCGTGGAGATCGCTGACCACCGCGCCGAGGCGAATGCCGCTGTCGGTCAGCACCTTGTGCAGCCGGTTCTTCTCCGAGGCCAGTTGGCCGACCCGTTTCTGCCGCTGGCGCGCAATCAAGCGCAATTCCCGCAGTTTTGCCGGCGGCACGAACGAACCGCGCAGCAGACCCGCGCGCGCCAGCGTCGCCAGCCAGTGGGCGTCCCTACATCGTCTTGCGCCCCGGCACGTTCTTGACGTGTCGCGCATTCACCACCTTGGCACGAATGCCCACCGCCTCCAGCGCCGCATACGGGCTCTTCCCGTCGATGCCGGTGCTCTCCATCACCACTTCGTCGGGATTCAGCGAGGCCACCCAGGTTGCCAGAGCACGACGATCCCGCTTGAATCCGCCGAACTGCCGTTGCTCGATGCGCGTGCTGCCATCGGCTTCCTCGATCAGCGCACAGGCCGTGATCTGCGCCTGGTGAATGTCAAGGCCGATCACACGTTTGTATAGCGCTACCCGTGCTATACCGCCTCCTGTCGATTTATACTTGAGGGTGGAAGGTGGCGGGTGCCGGAACTGAATCTGCCTGAAGGCGACAAGTCGCCAACGGCCTGTTTAGCGTGCGCTCTCTATGGAAGCAATCCGGGGTGCGAGTCAGTCCGGCGGGTCACGTTAGGTGCGGGGGCGAGCCGCCAGAAAACTTTTACGACCTTTACCTGCCACCTTCCACCCCGAAGCATCTTTCATCTTCAGGGGTGGTGGCAATCACCATGATCGTTAGGATCATTCCTCCTCGGCCGCTGGTTTGTACTGTGCAACGAGCTGCTGCTGTACATTGAGCGGCACGGGCTGGTAGTCGACCAGCTCCAGGGTGTAGGAGCCGCGTCCGCCGGTCAAAGCCTTGAGCCGTGACTGGTAGTCGTTTAGTTCGGCGAGCGGCACCAACCCCTGCAGGATCATCATGCCGCCACGGCCGGACTCACTGCCCGTTACCTGGCCGCGCCTGCTGGAGAGATCGCCGCTGACGTCGCCGAAGCACGCCTCGGGGATGGTCAGCTCGATCTTGACGATGGGCTCCAGCACGATGGGTCGGGCTTGGGCGACCGCCGCCTGCAGGGCCTTTTTGCCAGCGGTGATGAAGGCCACCTCCTTGCCGTCCACAGGGTGGGTCTTGCCGTCATAGACCGTCACGCGGATGTCCTGCAGCGGATAGCCCGCCACGGTACCGGCGGCCATGGCCTGTTTGACGCCTTTTTCCACCGCGGGAATGAACTGGCTGGGAATGACCCCGCCCTTGACCGCGTCGACGAACTCGAAGCCGGCGCCGCGCAGCAGCGGCTCCACCCGCAGGAAGACCTCGCCGAACTGGCCGGCACCGCCGGTCTGCTTCTTGTGCCGGTGATGTCCCTCGGCCGGCTGGGTGATGGTCTCGCGGTAGGGGATGGTAGGCGGGTGGGTCTCGACCTCTAGCTTGAACTGGCTACGCATCTTCTCCAACACCCGGGTGAGGTGCATCTCGCCCAACCCGCGGATCACCGCCTCGTGGGTAGCGGCATCGTGCTCGACGTGCAGCCCCGGGTCTTCAGCGGTGAGTTTGTGCAGGACTTCGGATAGCTTGCTCATGTCCGCCTGCTTTTTCGGGCGGATGGCCAGGCCATAAACCGCGTGGGGAAAGTCTAGCGGCTTCATGTGGATGTGGTCGTCCTCCGGGGCGTCGTGCAGGACCGTGTCGAAACCGATGTCCTCTACCTTGGTAATGCAACAGATGTCGCCGGGAATGCAGGCCTTGACCTCCAAGAGCTGCTTGCCTTGCAGCATGTAGAGGTGTCCTACCTTGAAAGGTTTTCTCAGCTCGCCGATGTAGAGCTGGGTGTCAGGGGTGACGGTGCCCTGGTGCACGCGGAAAACCGCCATCTTGCCAAGATAGGGGTCCATCTCGACCTTGAAGACATGGGCTAGGATGTGTTTGTGCGGGTCCGGCTCGGCCAACAGCGGGCGGGCGGCCTCCCCTTCGCCCCTGACGAACAGGGGCGGGTTGCCCTCGGTCGGGTTGGGCAGCAGGCGCACCATGATGTCGAGTAGCTCGGCCAACCCCGCGCCGGTGCGTGCCGAGACGAAACAGACAGGGACCAGATGCCCCTCGCGTAGCGCGCGTTCGAACACCTCGTGCAGCCGTTCAGGGGCGATCTCGCCTTGTTCCAGGTACAGGGCCATGAGTTCCTCGTCCATCTCCACCACCTGGTCGACGATGGCGCGGTGGGCATCGGCCACGGACAGGAAGTCCGATTCGCCACTGGGATTGAAGAAGCAGTCGACCACCCGGCGGCCACCCTCGGCCGGCAGGTTGATGGGCAGGCACTCGCGCCCGAAGGCGCTCTGCAGCTCAGCGAGCAGGCCGGGTAGATCGAGGTTGTCGAGATCGATTTTGTTGACGATGAGCATGCGGCAGAGCTTGCGCGTGGCCGCCCAGTGCATCATGCGGCTGGTGGTCAGCTCGATGCCGCGCGAAGCATCAATCACCACCCCCACGGTCTCGACCGCGTCGAGGGCGCAGAGGGCCTGGCCCATGAAATCCGGATAACCCGGCGTGTCGAGCAAGTGAATGCGCGTATCGCCGTAGTTCATGTGGGCTGCGGCGAGTTTGATCGTGTGCCCGTGCTCCTTCTCGAGTGGATCGTAGTCGCAGACGGTGTTGCCTTTCTCCACCTGACCGGGGGTCGGGATGGCACCGCCGGCGGCGAGCAGGGCATCGATCAGGGTGGTCTTGCCCACACCACCGTGCCCAACCAGGGCCAGGGTGCGGATTTGCGTGGGGGAATGCGCGGTCATGTACGGCTCCGATATAGAAGGATCCGACCGAAACGGACGGTGAACAGCCGCCTCGGCGGCGGCCTAGGCCGCCCGTGAGGTCACTAGGCGATTATTATCCCGGAAACCTGCGGTGAGCGCAGGCAAGTATGCTCGAGATGGGTGTGGACCCCACGAGACCATGTGGACGTATCAACCCACAGACCTGCATCTTGGGATTACATCACAGCGTGCCGCAGTGGTAGCGTCCACCATCCGTGATCAGCTCCCACAGCGATGGCGCGACCCGTCTGATGTTGGGCAGGAATTCATGCACGCGGCCCAGACAGGGTAGACGTTGTCCGTGATAATCGACGAGCGGGCCGATTGGATGGAAGATAAGGCCAAAACGGCTGATCAGCCGGTGCAGGGCGGATTCCATCACCGCGTAGCAGTAGATTAGCCCGTGGTTGTGCATGCTGCGCAGTTCCACCGCCATCAGGCCGAGGGAGAGGTGTGGCAGGACACGGCGTTCGTCCGCGTCGAAAGCGATGACACCCTGCTCGGAAACCCCTGTGATGCTGCCGGTCTCGCCCAAGCGCCGCTTGAACGCCTTGGAGACGGCGAATCGCGAGACCTCGCCAAGGCGCCGACGCGCTTGCGGATCCTCGATACCACCACCCGGGTGGAGGGGACAATATAGCTCCATGGGCATGCGACTCGATGGATTTTCCGAATCGGGCAGGATCATGCGCGCGGTAGCCGCATAGAGACCCGTGCGGCGATGTCGCAACAGGTAGTGATCCGCGCGCGCATCGAAGGCGTCTCGCTCCAGGCCCTCGGGATGATCCTCGGCACGCTCGAAACCCGTTTCAAGTACATAGACTTGATAGCGCAGCCGGAATACTTCCTCACGCAGTGCGTCGGTGTCGGCGTGGACCATCTCGAAATAATGATCGAAGGCCGACTTGAGATCGTTGTACATGGCCGTGTGTGAACCTCCTACCGTCCGGTCAGTTCCAGCAGTCGCTGGACGGCCGCAAATAGCCGTGGCGTCAGTACCTTCGTTATCGGCAGCGCGGCCGTGGAACTGAACCGGACAGCGGGCAGGTCAGGCTGTCTGGTCCGGGCCGGCGGTTTTAGATGGCTGCCGACTGAGGTTCAACAAGGCGGCAATCTCCTCGACCGAGCGCTGTGTGGTGTCGATGATAGGGATGGCCTCGGCGCGCATCAGGGCTGTGGCACGCGCTAGCTCCTCGCGGCAAGTCTCTAGACTTGCATAGCGCGAATTGGGCCGGCGCTCGGAACGGATCTGGGCAAGGCGCTCGGGCCTCAGGGTCAGCCCGCGCAGCCGCGCCTTGTGAGCCTGCAGACAGGTAGGCAGGCCGGGCAGCTCGAACGTCTCTGCGGTCAGTGGATAGTTCGCCACGCGCAGGCCATACTGCATGGCGAGATAGAGTGCCACTGGCGTCTTGCCACTGCGCGATACACCGAGAAGGATGAGGTCGGCCAGGGCATACTTCTCGGTATTGAGACCGTCGTCGGTGGCGAGGGTGTAGTTCAACGCATCGATGCGCGCGTGATAGCCAGTGTGGTCGTCGATCCCGTGTGTGCGGCCGCGCAGAGGGATGGCGGTGCGACCGAGCTCTCGCTCCAACGGCCCGGCGAACTCGCCGTAGATGTCGAGGACGAGGGCGCCGCTCGACTCGATCCTTTCGCGTGCGCGGACATCGGTGAGCGTGGAAAACACCAGGGGTCTAAGCCCGCTGGTGACCCAGGCCTCGCGTAAGCTGGTCGCGGTCAGCTCGACTTTATCCGGCGTGTCGACGAAGGGTAAACTCGTATAGGTGAATTTTACGTCCGGGAACTGGGACAAGAGACTTTTGCCGATGATCTCGGCGGTGATCCCAGTATGGTCCGAGACGAAGAAGACTGGTCGCGCCGTGGGCATGCAAGACCCGTCCCTGTGGGTTTGAAAGCCGTTGAGGGGGTATCATGGACTATATCCTGCCATTCGAGGCCCTGTCCATGCAGGACGTAGACCGGGTGGGTGGGAAGAACGCCTCGCTGGGAGAAATGCTGCGCAATCTGGCGGGGGAAGGGGTGCGCGTTCCGGAAGGTTTCGCCACCACGGCCGCGGCATTCCGGGAATTCTTGGCCCACGGGGGGTTGCGTGAGCGCATCGCTGCGCGGCTTGCCACACTCGATGTCGAGGACGTCGACGCCTTAGCGGCCGCTGGGGCCGAGATCCGCGGCTGGATGCTTAAGGCACCCCTGCCGGCCGGACTGGAAAAGGCCATCCGTGCAGCGCATGCGCGCATGTGCGACGAGGCAGGCCAGGACCTGAGCTTCGCTGTGCGCTCCTCGGCCACGGCGGAAGATCTGCCCGATGCCTCCTTCGCCGGGCAGCAGGAGACTTTTCTCAACATCCGCGGCGCCGATAATCTGATCGACGCGGTCAAGCGCTGCTTTGCCTCACTATACAACGACCGCGCCATCGCCTATCGCGTCCACCACGGCTTTCCCCACGCAGCGGTAGCCCTGTCCGCCGGCATCCAGCGTATGGTCCGCTCCGACCTGGGGGCGGCCGGCGTGATGTTCACCCTCGACACCGAGAGTGGCTTTCGCGATGTGGTCCTCATCAACGCAGCATACGGTCTCGGCGAGACGGTGGTGCAAGGGGCTGTCAACCCGGACGAGTTCTACGTCCACAAGCCCACCCTTGCGCAGGGGTATCGGCCCATCGTGCGGCGCAAGCTGGGCGACAAAGCGATCCGCATGGTCTTTACCGACAACCCGTCAGCGGAGCGTTCGACCCGTGTCGAGACTGTGTCTGAAGCCGACCGACAGCGTTACTGTCTGACCGATGACGAGATCCTTGAGCTCGCCCGTTACGCCGTCGCCATCGAACGTCACTATGGCCGGCCGATGGACATCGAGTGGGGCCGTGACGGACTCGATGGCCGACTCTACATCCTCCAGGCCAGACCGGAGACGGTGAAATCGCGCGCCGGCCAGGTGCAGACGCAATATCTGCTGCTCGAGCGCGGCCGCGTGCTGGCGGAGGGGCGCGCCATCGGCAGCCGCATTGGCCAGGGCCGGGCGCGGGTCATCCGCTCAGCGACACAAATGAACGCCTTGCAGCCTGGGGAGGTCCTGGTCACCGAGATGACCGATCCTGACTGGGAGCCGATCATGAAGCGCGCGGCGGCTATCGTCACCGATCGGGGCGGCCGCACCTGCCACGCCGCCATCGTCGCGCGCGAGCTCGGCGTGCCGGCGGTGGTCGGCACCGGGGAGGGCACACGCAGTATACCGGATGGGGCCGAGGTGACCGTCAGCTGCGCAGAAGGTGAGGTCGGCCGCATCTATGAAGGATTGCTTCGTTTCGAGCAGCGCGAGTTGGCCCTGCAGGCCATGCCGCAGATCCCCGTCAAGATCATGATGAACATCGGTAATCCCGAGCAGGCCTTCCACTACGCCCTGCTGCCCAACGCGGGGGTAGGGTTGGCGCGGCTGGAGTTCATCATCAATACCACTATTGGTATCCACCCTAGCGCCGCCCTTGACTACCCGAACCTGCCTGCCGACGTGCGGCAGGCAATCGATGCGCGGATACGCGGTCATGCCGACCCGGTGAGTTTTTATGTGGACAAGCTCGCGGAGGGGGTTGCGACTATCGCCGCCGCCTTCTGGCCCAAGCCAGTGATCGTTCGTACCTCGGACTTCAAGTCGAACGAGTACGCCAACCTCATCGGCGGGTCACTTTACGAACCTCAGGAGGAAAACCCCATGCTGGGTTTCCGCGGCACCGGCCGGTATGTCCACCCCCGGTTCCGCCCCGCCTTCGAGCTCGAATGCGGGGCGCTCAAGCGGGTGCGCGAGACGATGGGGCTCGCCAATGTCGAGGTCATGCTGCCCTTCGTGCGCACGTTAGCCGAGGCTGACGCCGCGCTGGCCGTCCTGGCCGACAATGGGCTTAGGCGTGGCGAGCAGGGGCTGCGGCTGATCATGATGTGCGAGATCCCGTCCAATGTGTTGCTCGCCGAAGACTTCTTGCAACGCTTCGACGGTTTCTCCATTGGCTCGAACGACCTTACCCAACTGACACTGGGGCTCGACCGGGATTCCAGCCTGGTGGCGGACCGCTTCGATGAGCGTGACCCGGCGGTCAAAAAACTAATTGCCCAGGCGATCGCAACTTGCAAGCAATGCGGCAAATATGTCGGCATCTGTGGCCAGGGACCGTCGGATCACCCCGATCTCGCCGAGTGGCTCATGCGCGAGGGCATCGACAGCCTGTCGCTCAACCCGGACACGGTGGTGAGCACATGGCTGCGCCTCGCCGATGCAGCGAATGCACCCACGGCAGCCGGCTAGTCAGCCTTTTTTGAGGTTTGTGAGCCCTCGGCTAGCCAAAAGACACAAGCTTTTGAATCCCTCGTAAGTGGGGGCATCGAGCCGGCAGCCGGCGCGGCCGCGATCGCCGTAAATGAGCCCGAAGGGTTTGTCGCCTACGTATAGCGACATGGCCAGGAATTCGCCTTCGCCAATCATGGCTTTCAGTTCCGGCCGCACCATCGGCCAGAGGCGAACTTGGTTGTCGGCGTTGACCCACACTGCTTGCATTTTGGTCATCAGACGACCAAAGAGGTCCGGCGATTGCAGGGGGAATTCGAAGTGTCGAAGCGGTTCCTGAGCGCCAATGCCCAAGGTAAAGCGGCTTTTCACACGCTGACCGTCGGGCGTGACCATGGCGAAGACTACGCGCGAAAGGCCCAACCCGTGGTGCAACCCCTTCAACACGAGGGCCAGCATCTGGTTTAGATTAAGGCTGCTGTCCAGGTGCTGCTCGATTTGTTCGACGACAGACTTAAGCGCGGCTGGATCGGGCGCGAGACAAACGGAGGCGCTGTCCGGCGCAGCAGCCCCGGGCTGGGCGCTTACTGCCGCATCCTCGTTGGCGGGGCGTGACTCGGCCGCCGGCTGCTCATGTGGCCACAGCCCTGGTAGCATGGGCAGCCAAGCGGCTGCCGGCGGGGCTGGGATCCAAGCGCCATGGTGGGCGACCCGTACGGCATTGCGATGCACGGTGGTGATCACCACTTCGACGGGTGTGCCCTCGATGCCGGCCAGGGCCTCGTAGTCGGCCATGAGCTTCTCGTTCCACCAGCCGTATCGGCTGCGGTGCGCAATGTCCAGACAGGCGTGCAGGATGGTGTTGCGCGAACGTTCCATGTAGCGCGCGTCGAGCATGTCGCGGATCACCTCCGGGATGCGCCAGGCCTCGAGCAGCATGAGCCGCAGGGGCTCCAACTCGAACCCGAGGACCTGACGCTCGGCCGCTTGCGGTTCCATGCTGCGCCGCAGCCGCGCGAGTTCGCGTGCGGTATCGGGGGCATCCAGCCAGAACAGGAACTCCGGTGCATAGTAGAGTAGGGCGGCGACCTCTACTTCTTCGGCGCGCACATCGGAATGCAGCACGGCAAAGTCGCGTGCTTGCCAGGCGGCGTGTTGGGCGAGTCGTAAGAGCCGATAGAGCGAGGCCAGCGAATCAGGTTCTCGGGCGATGGGGGCCTCCTCGATGACCGGAAAAGTTGCCACCTTGTCGAGGTAGACCCCCAGACCTTGCATCATCACCGCATGCTCTACCGTGGCCACATCGCTGGCAAAATGGCGGCTGACGCGATTGTTGGCCAGATAGATCAGACGTAGACAGGCGAGGGGATCGGCGAGAATAAGAGAGGTCACTTCGCGCACCCCAATCTGCTCCAATCTGTCGCGCAAGGCAAGCAGGCAGGTCTTGGTATGCTGAAAAATCGGTGTCTGGCCTGGCCGCAGGCGGTCGAGCCAGTCCTGCAGGGTCAGGGTATGCGCCATAGCAGCAGACTCGATCCGCTCAGGTCGTCCAGGGCGATTTCTCGCTCTGGCACGACACCGGGTATGCCGAAACTATTGCTGATGAGCAGGCTGCCGGGACGCATCTCACGGCAAGCCTTTTCCCACAGACGCGGCATGGGGGCCGGCGAGAGGTAGGCATAGACGATGTCGAAGCGCGAGAGATCCTCGTCCCAAAGGCTGCCTAGACGGATGCGCGCGCGTCCGTCCAAACGGAGCCGGCTGACCAGCCAGTTGAGCGGAGCCGCTTCCACGCCGTGCAGCACGAGGTCGGGACGTAGCCTGGCCAAACCTGCCAGCGGTCCGCCCAGACCGCAGCCCAGATCGATGAAGCGCAACCCGGGTTGTCCTGGAATGCAACGCGCCAGGGCCTGGATCGCTTGATGGCTCGAGAGGAATAGGGGCACACGGGTGTGCAGGCTACCCAGTGAGGTGAGGACCAGGGCAAGGAAGGCCGCCAGGGCCCAGGTAGGGGCGATCGCGCTTTCCAGGGCAAGACCCAACAGCGGGAAGAAGAGCAGATTGATCGGCTGCCACCAACGTGGCAGACCGAGCCAACGCGTCACGGCCCAGGCCGTCAGCCCTTCCATCCAGGCTAGTGTGCCGGGCCCCAGGTTGCAAACGTTGCCCAGCCTCAGACAGATTGCCAGAATGACAGCCCAAAGCGGCAGATGCAGGCCAAGGGCCAGAATAGCGGGGGACAGACGCTGCAACGCACGCCTCGACTCTTCCACCCACGTCATCGTGGTGCTGCGTGTGGTTTGGGTCTGCGACATCATTTGCGCCTTAAGGTTTGCGAACGTCCAAGCGTTCCTTGACCTCCTGCGCCGTCGCCGCTTCGACCTCGCGGCCCTCCTTGGCGATGGCCTCTTCCGCCTTTTTGTTCATGACGATGATGGAGATGCGCCGGTTGACAGGCGAGTTGGGGTTATCCTTGTCGAAGGGTACGGCCGAACCCAGACCTACCACACGCATGATCTTGCCCTCCTCCAGGCCACCGGCCACGAGCTCCCGCCGTGAGGCGTTGGCCCGATCGGCGGACAATTCCCAGTTGCTGTAGCCGCGCTCGCCACCGGCATACTGCACGGCGTCGGTGTGGCCAGACAGGCTGATCTTGTTGGGCAGTTCGTTGAGCGTGCGGCCGATCTCGCGCAGGATGTCACGCGTGTAGTCCTTCATTACCGCGCTGCCTGAATCGAACATGGGGCGGTTTTGTTCGTCGACGATCTGGATACGTAGCCCCTCACTGGTGATATCGAGCTTGAGCTGCCGCTTGAACTGCTTGAGCTTGGGGTTGCTGTCGATCAACCTTTCGAGCTTCTGCTTCATTTCGGCGAGCTTCTCCACCTCGACCTTGGCCAAGGTCTTTTCGGCGAGCTCGGGATCGATCTCGCCGTGTTTGACCTGACCGGCGCGACGGGTCAGGTCGTTACCGCCGCCCTTGATGATGCTGGTGGCGTCGCCGGTACCTTCACCACCGGAGAGGGCGACCTTCAGCGGTGTGCGGAAATACTCGGCGATGCCCTCCAACTGCGCCTTGGTGGTGGAACCGAGCAGCCACATCAGCAAGAAAAAGGCCATCATCGCCGTGACGAAATCGGCATAGGCGATCTTCCAGGCACCACCGTGGTGGCCCCCGCCGCCTTTCTTGATGCGTTTTATGACGATGGGTCGTTGCGATTGATCAGACATCTCAGAGGGTCGGACAGAGAACTATGAGGGAACGAGTTCATACGTAGTAGCCACTGGGTCGGCTCATGTAGGAGGCTGAACACAGTGCGCGGAGCATGGGTGTCACTTGCCCTTGCGCGACTTGATGTCGTCCTCGAGCTCGCGGAAGCTGGGGCGCTCGTTGCTGAAGAGCACCTTGCGACCGAATTCGACGGCGACCTGGGGTGAATACCCATTGAGCGAGGCGAGCAGCACGACCTTTACGGTCTGCAGAACCTTTGTCGCCTCGTTGGCCTTGGTCTCCAGCAGGGCCGCCACTGGCGCGACGAAGCCATAAGACATCAAGATACCCAAAAATGTGCCGACCAGGGCGTGGGCGATCAGGATCCCGAGTTCGCTCGGTGGTAGATGCAGGGATTCCATGGTGTGCACGACCCCCATGACCGCCGCGACGATACCGAAGGCGGGCAGCCCGTCGGCGAGCTTCGATACGGCGTGTGAAGAGTGCATCTCCTCGTGGTGATGGGTCTCGATCTCGTTGTCCATCAGATTTTCGATCTCTAGGGCGTTGAGGTTTCCTCCCACCATCAGACGCAGGTAATCGGTGATGAACTCGACCACATGATGTTCGGCGAGTATGACGGGGTATTTCGTGAAGATCGCACTTTTGTCTGGTTCCTCGACGTCGGCCTCTATCGACATCAGGCCCTCTTTGCGCACCTTGGCCAGCAACTCGAACAACAGGGCCAGCAGCTCCATGTAGAAGCCACGGTTGTACTTCGACGGCTTGAAACAGCTCACCACGGCTGCAAGCGTGTGTTTGAGGGTGGGCATGCTGTTCGCAGCGATGAAGGCACCGAGGGCCCCGCCGCCAATCATTACCACCTCGAGGGGCTGGAATAGGGCCGCCAGGTGTCCTCCCGCGGCGGCATAACCGCCGAAGATACCTGCTAATGCAATGACCCAGCCAATGATGACAAACATGTTCCACGCTCCTAATCGTCCAAGACTCTTTGTGTTCTTCTGCGTACGGGCCCGAAGCTCAGCCGATGTACCACGCAAGGTCCGTGGCGTTCGAGTGCGGCCAGATGCTCGGGTGTCGGGTAGCCAGCGTGCCGTTCGAAACCGTACTGCGGGTAGATATCGGCCAGCCGGCGCATTTCTTTATCCCTTTCCGTCTTGGCCAGGATGGAGGCGGCGGAGATGGCCGGTTCCAGGTCATCGCCGCGTACGATCGCGCGCACCGGGAGGATAAGCGGCGGGCAGCGGTTGCCGTCGACGAGCACGAGCGCCGGCCGTAGGCTGAGCCCCTCCACCGCCCGCTGCATGGCGAGCAGGCTGGCGTTCAAGATGTTGAGCCGGTCGATCTCGGCCACGCTCGCCCAGGCCACCGACCAGGCCAGCGCATGGCGTCGGATCTCATCAGCGAGGCGGATGCGGCTGGCGGCGGAGAGCTTTTTCGAGTCCTTGAGACCCGGGATGGGGCGCTGCGGATCGAGGATGACTGCGGCGGCGCAGACCGGACCGGCGAGAGGGCCGCGTCCGGCCTCGTCCACCCCGCAGACCAAGGGGCTGCGGTCGCGGTTCATGTGAGATACGGGGCCAGGACCTCGGCGATCAGGCGAGGCGTGTCGCGCTTGAGGCTCGCACGTAGCTGGGCGAATTCGTTACGCATGCGCCGCCTCGCTTGCGCATCGGTCAAAAGCGACAGCAGCGCTGCGGCCAGGGTCTCCGGTCTGGCATCAGACTGCAGCAACTCGGGCACGATGAAACGGCCGGCGAGGATGTTGGGCATGCCCACATAGGGCAAATAGGCCTGGCGTTTCATGATCTGATAAGTCAGCCAGGGCACCCGGTAGGTGATCACATGCGGGCAGTCAAGCAACAGGGCCTCCAGGGTGGCCGTGCCAGAGGCGACCAGGGCGACGTCGGCGGCTTGCAAGGCGTCGTGGGCATGGCCGTAGAGGATGCGAAGCGGCAGCTCATGCGCATCACACTGGTTTACGGCCTGCTCGAACAGGTCACGTGTCCTGCGGCTGGCTAGAGGAACTAAGAAACGCACGCCCGGACGCTCTGCGAGGATGCGCCTGACCGTGTCGATGTAGAGACGGCCAAGGGCCTTGATCTCGCTACGCCGGCTGCCGGGCAGCAGGGCCACATACTCGTCCCCCGCCTGCAAACCGAGGCGGGCACGGGCGCTGGCACGGTCGGGGGAGGGGAGGGCGTGCGCGAGGGGATGACCGACGTAGGTGGCGGGAATGCCGGCGCGGCGGTAGAGCTCCTCCTCGAAAGGGAAGATCAATAGAGTGTGCGTGGCCGCCCGGCGCACCCGCTCGAGCCGGCTGCGGCGCCAACCCCAGACCGAGGGGCCGACGAACTGCACGGTGGGGATCCCGGCCCGGCGCAGGGCGATTTCCAGCGTCAGGTTGAAGTCGGGTGCATCGACCCCGATGAACAAACGCGGTGGCGCAGCCAGCAGCGCTCGCTTGAGCCCGCGCCGGATGGCGAGGATGCGGCGCAGATTGGACAGGGCTTCGACATAGCCGCGTACGGCCAGTGTCTCCATGTCGTAGAGGGTGCGGGCACCGCGTCCCTGCATGCGCGGCCCGGCGATGCCATAGAACTCCACCGCGAGTCCCGTCGCCTGCACGGCCTCTATGAGCAGGCTGCCTAGTAGATCGCCCGACGACTCTCCTGCTACGATGGCGATTCGGGGGCGAGAATTGAACTGCGAGGTGCGAGGCGTCAGAGATGAAGTATGAGCGGCTCGGGACGCAGCTATGCGCGGCATGACACGCATCAAAAGCAGATCTCAACGGATGATGCCGCGGCCTGAAACAGCGAGGAAATCGGCAAGCGGCTGAAGTTCGGGATGCCGGTCGACCTCGGCCTCGATGCGCTGGCGGGCCTCGGCCAGCCCCAGACCAGAGCGGTAAAGGGTCTTGTATGCCCGCTTGATGGCTCCGATCGCCTCTGCCGTGAAGCCGCGCCGTCTAAGGCCCTCGCCGTTGATCCCATGCGGGACGGCGGGGTTGCCAGCCGCCATCACGTAAGGGGGAATGTCCTGACGCACTACGCTGGCGATGCCGGTGATGACGTGCGCGCCGATGCGGCAGAACTGATGTACGCCAGTGAACCCTCCCAGGATGGCATGGTCTTCGATCAGGACATGGCCGGCTAGGGTGGCGTTGTTGGCAAAGATGGTGTGGCTGCCGACCACGCAGTCATGCGCGATGTGCACGTAGGCCATGATCCAGTTGTCGTTGCCGATGCGGGTCTCGCCGCGATCCTGTATGGTTCCCGTGTTTAAGGTACAGAACTCTCGGATGGTGTTGCCATCACCAATCACAAGCCGGGTCGGCTCGCCGGCGTATTTCTTGTCCTGTGGTGCCTCGCCCAGGCAGGCAAAGGGGTAGATTCGGTTGCCTCGGCCTAGACGGGTGTGACCTGTGATCACGACATGCGCTCCAATCTCACAATCGTCACCGATCTCGACGTGTTCACCGATGATGCTGTAGGCGCCGATGTGCACGTTGTCGCCCAGCCGGGCGCCAGGATGGACGATGGCGGTGGGGTGGATCATTGCGGATGACGGAGCACTGAAGGCAGAGGGCTGACGACCGAGGACGGTTCGAGTATCCGCCTCACCTCGGTCATGTCAGCGGTACTGCGTCCTCGATCTTCCGTCATCAGCAATCCGTTCCCTGTCATCTGTCCTCTGTCTTTAGATCCCTGAGCGTGCACATCAGCTCTGCCTCGCAAGCCGTCTGCCCATCGACCAGGGCGCGGGCCTCGAACTTCCAGATCCCCCGCGTGTGCCGGAGGATGCGCGCCTCGAGCCGTAACTGATCCCCTGGCAGGACGGGTCGCTTGAAGCGTGCGTTGTCGATACCGACGAAGTAGATGACCGAATCCACGCCGCTCTCCTTTTTAGTGGACTTGAAGGCTAGCAGACCTGCGGCCTGCGCCAGCGCCTCGATGATCAGCACCCCTGGCATGATTGGGTGATGCGGGAAGTGGCCCGGGAAAAAGGGTTCGTTGATGGTGACGTTTTTCAGCGCGACGACATGCTCGCCCGGGACGAGCTCCAGGACACGGTCGACCAGCAGAAAGGGATAGCGGTGCGGCAGGTGCCGCATGATTTCGGCGAGTTCCATGGCGGGATCGGCTCTTGTGATCAACGCTTAACGGTTATGGTTAGTCGAGGTATTGTCATTGGACTCTGTTGCAGATCAACGCCTTGACTCTGCTGGCTGGCGTTTGCGTGCGTTGAGTTCGCGCTCGAGCGCGCGGATGCGCTCGCGCATTTCGGCTAGGTGTCTGATCTGGGAAGCATTGCGCAGCCATTCCGCATGCGGCATCTGCGGCATGGCCGAGGTGTAGATGCCGGGCTCCAGCAGGGACTTGCCGATGAAGGAGGCACCGGAGACGGTCACATGGTCGCCGATCTCGATGTGGCCGAGGATCATGGCCGCACCACCGATCAGGCAATGCCGGCCGATGCGCGTGGAGCCGGCGATGCCAGCGCAGCCGGCGATGGCCGTGTGCTCGCCGATGACGCAGTTGTGGGCGATTTGCACCAGGTTGTCGATGCGCACGCCGGCGCCGATGACCGTGTCGTCCAAGGCCCCACGGTCCACCGTCGTGTTCGCACCGATCTCCACGTCATCGCCGATGACCACGCGCCCGATCTGCGGGATCTTGACCCAATGGCCGTCCTCCCGCGCGTTGCCGAAGCCGTCCGAGCCGATCACACAGCCGGGATGCAGGATCACGCGGTCGCCGATGACGCAGTCGTGACAGACGGTGACCCGTGCGTGCAGGACACAGTCCCGGCCCAACTTCACACTGTCACCGAGTACACAGAGGGGGCCGAGCCGGCTGCCGGCACCGATGCGCACCTCGGCGCCGATGACACAGCCGGGGCCTACGCTGACCCCAGGCCCTAGCTCGGCACTGGGGTGCACGCTGGCCGTCGTATGCACACCTGGTTCGACGGCGGGTTCGGGGTGTAGGAGGCCGACGGCACGCGCGAAGGCGGCATGGGGGTTGGTGCTGACCAGACAGGGACGATCGGACAACGCCTCAGCCAGCACGGGTGGGATGATCAACACCCCTGCGCGCGAGGCGCGCGCGGCGATCAGGTGTTTATGGCCGAGGGCGAAGCTCAACTGCTCGGGCCCGGCCCGGCTCAAAGACGCCGCGCTCCGCACACGGGTCGTTGGGTCGCCAAGGATTTCGCCGCCGAGATGGGCTTGCAGCTCGGCCAGGGTCAAGCCGGCGTCCGTCATTCAGCCGCCTCAGCGGTCTAACAGTCGGATCACGCGCTCAGTGATGTCCACCCTGGGGCTCGCATAGACCACGTTTTCTAGGATGAGGTCGAACTTCTCCTTCTCTGCCAATTCCAAGATGGCCTTGCGCGCCCGCTCCTGCACCGCGGCGAATTCCTCGTTTTTGCGCTGGTTGAGATCCTCGCGAAACTCGCGCTGTGCGCGCTGGATGTCGCGGTTGAGGTTGGCCAGCTCGCGCTCGCGCCGGGTGCGTTCGGCTTCAGCAAGGGTCAACCCTTCCTTTTCCAAATAGCTTTGCAGATCGCGGGCCTGTTTGATCTGTTTCTGGATTTCCTGTTCGCGACTGGAGAACTCGCGCTCGAGCTTCTTCTGCGCGCGGATCGCAAGTTGCGATTCGCGGAAGATGCGGTCCGTGTTGACGAAGCCGATGCGAAGCTCATTGGCCCAGACGTTGCCGGCGAGCAGCAGGGGGATGAAGAGCAGAAGATAGACGCGTTTCATGACAATTCCTCAGAACACATTGCCCAGCTGGAATTGGAAGGCCTGTTTGCGGTCGTCCGGCTGAGTCTTGAACGGGGCGGCGAGCGATAGTTTGATCGGTCCGAAGGGCGAGTACCAGGTCACTGCCACACCGCCAGAGTAGCGCAATTCGCTCAGCGAGATCTTTCTGTAGCGGCCGAGATAGTCGTCCGGTCCCCAGATCCCACCCGCGTCGACGAAGGCGCTCAGGCGCAGACTCTTGTCCTTGCCAGCGCCGGGCACCGGGAAATAGAGCTCGGCGTTACCCACCAGGCGTTTGTCGCCGCCGAGTGAGAACGGCCGGTTGGCGCTGTCCAGCCCTTGGGGTCCCAGGGTGGCGAAGTCGAAGCCGCGCACCGAGCCGATGCCGCCGGCAAAATAGTTGCGGAAAAAGGGCAAGGGTTTGCCGCCATAGCCGCCGCCCCAGCCGATCTCGCCGTTGAGCGCAAGGCTCACGTAGTTCGTAAGCGGCCACCACCACTGATGCTGGTAGGACAGCTTGTAGTACTTGAGATCACCCACGGGAGTGCCGACCTCGCCGTAAACGCGCTGTAACGTCCCCTTGGTCGGGAACAGGATGCTGTCCCGGCTGTCGCGCGCCCAGCCGACGTCCAGTCGCAAGGAG
>CALAMX010000187.1 GCA_937925755.1 uncultured Burkholderiales bacterium | reverse complement strand
AGTCCCTGTCAGACCTTCGTCGCCCCCTTCGACGTGCGCCTGCCGCGTGCGGACGAGGCCGACGCGCAGGTCGATACGGTGGTGCAGCCCGACGTCTTGGTCGTCTGCGACCCGGCCAAGGTGGACGAGCGCGGCGTGCGTGGTGCGCCCGACTGGGTGGCGGAGGTGCTCTCCCCGGCCTCGGCCGGGCGTGACCAGACGGTAAAACTGGCCGCCTACGAGCGCGCCGGCGTGCCGGAGGTCTGGCTGCTGCATCCGACCGACCGCGTGCTCACCATCTACCGCCTGGAAGGCAGCCGCTATGGCCGCCCCACCATCCTGGAGATGATGGGGCAGGTTGCCATCGGTGTCCTCACGGGTGTCAACGTCGATTTCGATACCTTCCCGAGCTAAACCTCGACATGGGACAGCCACAGCAGAAGACCGAGCACTACACCTACACCGACTACCTCGGCTGGCCGGAGGATGCGCGTTACGAGCTGATCGACGGCGTGGCCTATGCCATGGCACCGGCGCCCACACGCGCGCACCAGGCCGTGGTGGGGGAGTTGTTTGCCCAGGTCAAATTCGCCCTGCGCGGCAAGCCATGCGCTGCCTATGTCTCCCCTTTCGACGTGCGCCTGCCGCGCGCGGACGAGGCCGACGCGCAGGTCGATACGGTGGTGCAGCCCGACGTCTTGGTCGTCTGCGACCCGGCCAAGGTGGACGAGCGCGGCGTGCGTGGTGCGCCCGACTGGGTGGCGGAAGTACTCTCTCCGGCCTCGGCCGGGCGTGACCAGACGGTAAAACTGGCCGCCTACGAGCGCGCCGGCGTGCCGGAGGTCTGGCTGCTGCATCCGACCGACCGCGTGCTCACCATCTACCGCCTGGAAGGTAGCCGCTACGGCCGCCCGCAGATCCTGGAGATGCGCGGTTGCGTGGCCATCGGCGTGCTGCCCGAGGTCAAGGTCGACTTCGATTTATTCACAGAGTGATCGCCGTGGATTTCATCCTCCAGAACATCTGGCTGGTCTTGCTTGCCCTCTTCTCCGGCTTCCTGCTGATCTGGCCCTCCATCGGCGGGCGCATGTCCGGCGTCAAGCAGGTCGGACCGCAAGAGGCGGTGATGCTGTTCAATCACGAAGACGCCTTGGTGCTCGACGTGCGCGAGGACTCCGAGTGGCGCGACGGCCATATCCCCCAGGCCAAGCACATCCCGCTGCGCCAGCTCAAGGATCGCCTCAAGGACCTGGAGAAATACAAGAACAGGCCCATTGTCGCCGTCTGCCGCAGCGGCAACCGCTCGGCACACGCCTGCCGGCTGTTGCGTCAGGCGGGTTTCGAACGCGTGCACAACCTGGCCGGGGGCATGCTGGCCTGGGAGCAGGCGGGTTTACCCAAGGAGAAGTGACATGCCACCCATCAAGATGTACTGCACTGCCGTGTGTCCCTATTGCCAGCGCGCCGAGGCCTTGTTGCGCCGCAAAGGCGTGACCGAGATCGAGAAGATCCGCGTCGATCTGGACCCCAAACAGCGCGAGGAGATGATGCGCATCACCGGCCGCCGCACCGTGCCGCAGGTCTTCATCGGCGAGCGTCATGTCGGTGGCTTCGACGACTTGGCCGAGCTGGACGCCAGCGGCGAGCTCGACGCCTTGCTCGCCGGCTGACGAACGGTAGGCGCGGCATCCGGCGGCAGACCACGCCCGGCCCCCCGCTTGATCCACAGCCCTTCTGCCTCCATCTCACAGACAGTGCAATCCGATCAGGAGTCGTCATGGAACTCGTCTGTCCCAACTGCGGCGCGGTCAACCGCGTGCCACCGGAGCGCTTGCACGACCGCCCCATGTGCGGCAAGTGCGGGGCCGAGGTGTTGCCGCCACAGCCGGTGGAGCTCACTGCCGCCACCTTCGAAAAATTCATCAGCCGCAACGACTTGCCGGTTTTGGTGGACTTCTGGGCACCCTGGTGTGGACCGTGCAAGATGTTCGCGCCAGTGTTCCAGCAGATGGCCGGCCAGTACGTCGGCCGGGTGCGCTTCGCCAAGGTCGACACCGAGGCGGAACCGATGCTCGCAGCACGGTATGGCATCCGCAGTATCCCCACCCTGGCCTTGTTCAAGGGTGGCCGCGAGGTGGACCGGGTCTCCGGGGCGCTGCCGCCACGCGAGTTGGCGGCCTGGCTGGCGCGTCACTGAACTGCCCCCGACCAAACGGGGGGCGGTGACCCCCTACTGGTCATGGCGGGCGGGTATAATGCGATTCTGACCACTCCGCCTACTCAGGGAAGCACATGAGCGAACAACAACCGCAGGGCCAGCCCTTTTTCAACATCGAGAAGATCTACGTCAAGGACCTCTCGGTCGAGGTGCCCAACGCGCCGCAGATCTTCCTGGAGCGCGAACAGCCGCAGATCGACATGCAGATCAACACCCAGAGTGGCCCTGTCGAGCAGGACATCTACCAGACCGAGCTGACGCTGACCATCACCGCCAAGATCAAGGACAAGACGGCCTTCTTGGTGGAGGTGCAGCAGGCCGGTATCTTCCGCATCCAGAACCTGCCCAAGGAGGCCCTAGAGGCGGCGCTGGCGATCGGTTGCCCGAACATCCTCTTTCCCTATGCGCGGGAAGTGGTCTCCAGTGCCGTGCTTGGCGCGGGTTTCCCACCGCTGTTGCTGCAGCCGGTGAACTTCGAGCTGCTTTACATGCAGCAGCAGGCAGCGCGGCAGGCGGGGCATGAGCCCAACTGACCGCCCGGTCGAGGCGCTATCCCCTCTTTGCAGTCCTCACGCCGGGCACGAGGGGGACCGGCGCTGGGCAGGTAGTGCACGGCTTTTGCTTAATCACCCAGAGGGGCCGGGGTTACGCAGCGCGCCGCGCCGGCGGCATTGGCCCTGAGCTCGATCTGCGGACATGAAGATCTGTGTGTTGGGGGCCGGGGCCTGGGGCACCGCTATCGCCATCCGGCTCACCGAAAACGCGCAGGTGACCCTGTGGGCGCGCAACGCCGAGCAGGTGCGGGCCATGCGCGCGCAGCGGGTGAACAGCCGGCATCTGCCTGGGGTGCCCCTGCCCGCCGCCTTACAGATCAGCGACGACCTGACCGCGGCCACGCAGGCGGCCGATTTGCTCGTCGCGGCGGTCCCCACCAGCGGTTTGCGCAATCTGCTGCGCCAACTGCGGCAAGCCGACCGGGCCCTGCCCCTCATCTGGCTGTGCAAGGGCTTCGAAGCGGGCAGCATGAAGCTCGCGCATCAGGTCGTGGACGAGGAGTGGCCCGCTGACGTCCCGCGCGGGGTGCTCTCCGGCCCCAGCTTTGCCCTGGAGGTGGCGCGCGGGCAGCCGGCGGCCTTGACGCTGGCCTCGCGCGACGCCGAGTTTGCGCGGCGCGCGGCGGCGGCTTTGCATACCTCGACCCTGCGGCCTTATACCAGCACCGATGTGGTCGGTGTCGAGGTCGGCGGCGCGGTCAAGAACGTGATCGCCATCGCCGCCGGCGTGTCGGACGGGCTTCAGTTCGGCCTCAACGCACGGGCGGCCCTGATCACTCGGGGTCTGGCCGAGATGACTCGGCTGGGTGTGTGTATGGGGGGTGAGCCCCAGACCTTCATGGGGCTGTCCGGCGTGGGCGATTTGATCCTCACCTGCACCGGCGACCTCTCGCGCAACCGGCAGGTGGGCTTACGCCTGGCGCGTGGCACGAGCCTGGAGGTCATCCTGCGTGAGCTCGACCACGTCGCCGAAGGAGTCACCAGCGCGCGCGAGGTACGCCGCTTGGCGGACACGCTGAAAGTGGACATGCCCATTACCGAGACGGTTTGCCGCCTGCTCGACCAGACGCTCTCACCGCAACAGGCCGTGGCCGCCTTGCTCAATCGCGGGCTCAAGGACGAATGGGCCTGAGTCGCTAGCCGCCGCCGGCAAAACCGTTCTGCCGCCACGCCTCATACACCGCCACGGCCACCGCATTGGAGAGGTTGAGGCTGCGGCTGCCGGGCCGCATGGGCAGGCGCAGCCGTTGCGTCGGCGGTAGCGATGCCAGGATGTCCTCCGGCAGGCCACGCGTCTCCGGTCCGAACAGGAGGACGTCGCCTGGCCAGAAGCGCGTCTCGAACAGCGAATACCGGCCACGCGTGGTCAGCGCATAAAGCGGCCTGCCCACCAGACAGGTCAGGGCGGCCGCCCAGTCGTCGTGTACCAGCACCTCGGCGTATTCCCGATAGTCCAGTCCGGCGCGCCGCAGGTGCTTGTCCTCGAGGGAAAAGCCCAATGGGCGCACCAGGTGCAGCCGGCAGCCGGTATTGGCGGCCAGGCGCATGACGTTGCCGGTGTTGGGCGGGATCTCTGGCTGATAGAGGACGATCTCGAACACGGCTCAAGGCTTGGGCGCCAGCCGGTTGGCGAGTGACTCGGCGCGGGCGAGGTCTTCCGGCGTGTTGACGTTGAAAAACGCCTCGCTGTCGGCGGGCCAGACGACAGGTGTGGCGCCGACCGCCGCGAGCCAGCCACCCGCCTTGCGTCCACCGGCCTCGAGGAAGGACTTGAGGTGGTTGAGCAGGGCACGGTTGAACAGCATGATGCCGAAGTGCGGCTGCTGCGCGTCGGCAGCATACACGGCCTGGTGTCCTTGCTGCTGTAACGCCCGCATGAGCCGGCGCGCCAGATCGGTCGGCAAGAACGGCGTGTCACAGGGAGAAGTGAGTACCCACTCGCTACTCATCCTGGAAGCGGCGGCATGGATGCCGGCCAGAGGGCCGGCGTGGCCGGGGATGTCGTCGCTGTGGACCGGGTAGCCCAAGGCGCCGTATTCGCGCAGGTGGCGGTTGGCAGAGATCACGATCTCGTCGACCTGGGCGCGCAGCCGGTCGATCACCCACGCCGCGAGCGGCCGGCCCTGCAGCTGAATCAGCCCTTTGTCCAGGCCACCGAGGCGGCGGGCCTGGCCGCCGGCCAGGACCACTGCGCCGATCGTTGCGGTTTGCTCAGGACTCGCTGTCATTTAGCAGGTAAAGGCGATAGATCTCGCGCTTCTCGCGTGGGCGTCGGCCTTCCCAGACGAGTTTGGCATCCGGCCGAACGGGGGTGGCGCGGCCGACGACCTCGACCTGCCAGGCGCAATCCTGCCCAGGCGCCGGCAGGAGGTGGGCAAGATGGTATTCCAACAGGATACGGGGTGCACCCTCCGCCTCGATCCGTGCACAGGCGCCTGCCGGCAGCCGCGTGGCGATGGCTTGTGCCACGGGTCGATAGCCCCAGGACAGCTCGGCCCAGGGCTTGAGCAGGGTGATGAGTAGGACCCAGCTCAAGGTCATGCCAGTGGCCCAGACCAGGGCGGGGCGAACTTGGGCGCGTGGGAAGAGCGGCATGGCGATGAGCCACAGCAGGGTCGCGGTCGCGGCCCAGGCGACCGCCGCCATGCTCACGCGCGGCGTGTAGTCGGGCGTCAGGCGCTGCAGGTGGGCGGCCAGGGCCTGCGGCCAACCCCATTCCAGGGCAAAGTAGTACAGCCAAAAGGCAAGGGTGAAGAAGACGAAGCAGGTGGCGCCGAACCAATAGAAGGCCTGTGCCGCCCCGCGCTTGAGGGTGGCGATGCCGAAGGTGGCGAGCAGGGTGAGCGGCACCAGAGCGGGTATGGCCAACCCGTCGTAGGTGTAGGCGGGGACCAGCCCCAGGGGCAGGGTCACGAGGGTGGCGACGAGAGGCAGATGCAGCGGGTTTTCCCGTCCGAGGCGGCGGTGTTGATGCCACAGGGCCCACAAGGCGAGCGGCCAGGCCGGCCAGGCGAACCAGGCCAGACTGCTGAGCAGCCGACGCGGGGATTTGAGGTCTACGAGCCGTGCGACCTGCGCCTGCCACCAGGCCGTCAACAATCCCTCGTATGCCAGCAGGGCAAGCCAAAGCAGGAGCAGCACCGACAACACGAGTCCGGCCTTGACCAGGGCCAGGCGGTAGCTGCGGTTGGCAAAACCCGGTAGGGCGAGCGGGACCAGGGCGATGGAGAGGGCCGCGGCGAGATCGGGCAGACCGCGGGTCAGCAACAGGGTGAGTGCCCCCAACAGCACGGCCCAAGCGCGGTCGGCGCCGCGGCGGCACTCGGCCAGGCCGTAGAGCAGCAGGGCATAGCCGGCCAGCATGGCCGTCTCGGGCAACAGGGCATGCACCCGCAAGGTGAGGCCGAAGGCCCCCATCAACAGCAGTACGGCGATCACCCCATAGCCTGGGCCGTACAGGCTGCGCGCCGCCATCCCGGTGAAGAGCAGCCCGGTCAGGGCGAAGAGACTACTGGCGAAACGCGCCGCCGCTTGGGTGTCGCCCAGTCCCTCGAGCACGACGGTGGCGAGGCCTGCAACCCAGGTGTGCAGGGGTGCATCGATCGGCATGCGGCCAACGCGCAGCCAGTCGAGGACCTGCCCCAGGGCGATGGCCTCGTCCGCCTGCCAGGCGTCACGTCCCGTGAGCCCGGCAACGGCCCAGACGAGGGCGAGCGCTACCAGCCAGACCAGGCGACTCATTGGGGTGGCACGCAAGGGGGGATGGGGGGTATCCGGCGGCATCGGGTGATCCTGTCGGAAAGCTCAGGAACACGCTGTCCTAACCGACGGCGTCGTGGCCGCGGAAAACGCAAAAGAAAAAGACGGCTTGCGCCGCCTTTCGCTCGCCCGTGGGTACGGGCATGGCGGGTCCGCCGAGGGTTACCTGGCGGCCTTCATGCCATATTTCTGGCGGAATTTTTCCACCCGGCCGGCGGTGTCGACGATCTTTTGCTTGCCGGTGTAGAAGGGATGGCAGGCGGAGCAGACCTCCACGTGCAGGGGCTTGGCTAGGGTCGAACGGGTGGTGAAACTGTTGCCGCAACTGCAGGTGACCGTGATCTCCTGGTAGTCGGGGTGGATGCCGGCTTTCATCGTGGTTCCTAAATGGCGCTTTTAGTAAGCCTTTCATTATATCTCATGGGCTGGATGCCGATCAAGCCCGCCCAGTGCCACTGCCTGCGATCAGGCGCTCAGTTCGGCGAGTAGCCGCTCGGTCATGCGTTGCGCCTGGGCGAGGTAGCCGCCGCCGAAGAGGTTGTAGTGGTTGAGCACATGGTAGAGGTTGTAGAGCTCGCGGCGCACGCGGTAGCCGGCGTCGAGCGGCCAGGCCTCGCGGTAGGCGGCGTAGAACTCGGCCGGGAAGCCACCAAAGAGCTCGGTCATAGCGAGGTCCGCCTCGCGGTCGCCGTAATAGACGGCCGGGTCGAAGACCACGGGCTCGCCGTCACAATAGGCGTAATTGCCGCCCCAGAGATCGCCGTGCAGGAGGGAGGGCTGCGGCCGATAGCCGTCGAACAGGCCGGCGAAGGTTTCCAGCAGACGCTCGCCTAGGTTCATGAGCTGTCGCGGCGCACCATTTTCCGCCGCCAGGCGATATTGCGGACGCAGGCGGCGTTCACGGTAAAAGGCAATCCAGTCGAGCGTAGGTGTATTGATCTGTGGCGTGCGACCGATGGTGTTGTCACGCTGCCAGCCAAATTCGCGGGCGGTGTGGCGATGCATTTGCGCCAGACGCCGGCCGAGCAAGGCGGCGTCGCCGCCCCCGCCAAGGTCCAGATACTCCAGCGCGAGCCAGGCCTCGCCGGCGCTCACGCCGCAGGCGATGGGGCGTGGCGCGCGCAGGGCCCCAGTCGCGCGGATCTCCTCCAACCCTGCCGCCTCGGCCTCGAACATGGCAAGCCGATGCGCCTGGTTGAGCTTGACGAAGTAACGCCGTCCATCGCGCGAGCGCACGACGCACGCGCGGTTGATACACCCACCGCCCGCCCCTTGTGCGTCCGTGAGCTCAATCGGGCGGCCTTCGGCCTGGGCGATGCCGACGGCGATGTCGGCGAGCCGGACCACCGTTTATTTCACCAGCGCCTTGGGCTCGCGCGAGGCGCCGGCCGCCTCGAGGCGCTCGAGGTAGGCCTGCCAGTAGCGCTCCTGGTTGATGCCAAGGTCGTAGAAGTAATCCCAGGAGTAGATGCCGGAGTTGTGACCATCGTCGAAGAACAAGCAGACGGCGTACTGCCCGACCGGCTCGATATGGGTGATGTCCACGTACTTCTTGCCGACCTGTAGTACCTCCTGGCCGGGCCCGTGGCCGCGGACCTCGGCCGAAGGGGAGAACACCCGCAGGTATTCGAACGGCAGCTTGAAACACCGGCCGTCATTGAAGGTGATCTCCAGGATCTTGGACTGCTTGTGTAACTTGATCTCGGTGGGGATCGGGGTGTCGGGGCTTAGGCCACCCATGGTTGCTCCTTCGTCGGTTTACGGGATGACGCCAGGCACCGCCTCTGCGGTGCGGGCCAATAGTATACTGAATCAGTCAGGTAAAAGTTCCAGCAAGCTTGCATCGGCGAAGATGAGTGCCGCGCGCAGGCGGCGGCCTGGGTAGAGTCGGGCCATGGCCGCTCGATAGGCAGCGAGCTGGTCGCGCGCAGGGGGGGGTGGGCGTTCGGGGTCGGTATCGTAAGGCTCGCCGGTCTTGTAGTCGAGCACCCAGATCTCGTCACCAAAATCGACCAGACGGTCGATGCGCCGCAGCTGCCCGTCGCGATCGACGAAGACGAGCTCGTTGTACGCGGCGCGATATTGCGCCGGGTCGAAGAAGCGACGCAGCCTTGGTGCCGTGAGCAGGGCCTGGGCGCGAGCGCGGACCGCGGCGAAGTCGGCCGGACTCAGTGCGAGGTCTTGGGCGATGGCGGCCTCGTCCCAACCGCGACAGGCGAGTTCCAGATAGCGGTGGATGGCGATGCCCTGCTGCGCCGCCGGGCTGGGGGGTGCACGCCGGCTCCCCAGCGGTGAAGGGCTGGGCTGTGAGCGAATGACTGGCCGCGGTGCTGCGGCGGCGGCCGGCGCGCCATGGGTCATTGCCGGCAGGGCGTCCAGCGCGGCGCGCTCAAGCCCCTCCGCGGCGCGCGTAAGCCAGTTGTCCGGATTCGCCTTGGCCGTGTCCAGACCGCAGATGAATAGGGCTTGGCGGGCACGGGTCATGGCCACGTAAAGCAGGTTGAGCCGCTCACGTGCTTGCAGCGCCTGTTCCTGCGCGAACAGCGCCGCCCGCGCGTCTCCGCGCCAGTCCTTGCGGCCATAGAGCGAGAAGTGTGCAGGGCGCGCCGCCATGGCCGGCCAGTCGACGAGCACCCCGTAGTGATCCTGATCGCGCCCCGGGTCGTCGGCCTTGATCAGGAAGACGATGGGCGCCTCCAGGCCCTTGGCGGCATGGATGGTCATCAGCCGCACGGCGTCCACCCCGGCGGCAGGGGGTTCGTCCGGTGCCTCCTCGCCGGCATGGTCGCGCAGGGCGGTGAGTTCGTCGAGGAAGCGGGGCAGGCTGGGGTAACGCCCGCCCGCGAGCTCGAGCGAGAGCGCGAGCAGGGCCTTGAGGTTGGCCAGCACACCAGCCCGCAGATGTGCCGGGGCGGCAGCGGCATAGCGCGCCTCCACCTCGCCTTCGTGGAAGATGCGGTCGAGCAGGTCATGCGCCGGCTCGCGCCCGGCCTGAGCGAGCCAGTCAGTTAGGCGTCTCGCGGCGTGTCGCACGTGGGGCGGAGCGTCTTGCACCTGTGCCCAGGCCATGAGCCGTTCGTGCCAGCGCGCCTCGGTGCGCGCACTCAAGGCGAGCAGATCGGTGTCTTCCCAGGCAAAGAGGGGGCTGCGCAAGACCTGTGCCAGGGCGAGGTCGTCGCCCGGACGGGTGAGCCAGGTGAGCAGGGCGATCAGATCGGAGGCCTCGAGGGTGTCGAGCAGTCCACCGCGCCGGGTACCGATAAAGGGGATGTCAGCGGCCTTGAAGGCCTGTTCGAAGGCCTCGAGGCCGGTGCGGCTGGCGGTGAGCAGCAGGATGTCGCCGTAGCGGGCCGGGCGCTCACCGTCCTCCGTGCGGATCAACAGCCGCCCGACCAGGGCGCGGATACGCTCGGCCACGGCCTGCGCCTCCACCGCGCGCAAGTCCAGGTCGGCCGGCGGTGGTTGCGTCAGCGGGTCGCGCAGACCAGTGCTCGGCTGGGTTGGCGCAATCGGCCGAGGCACACGGATCACCTCACACAGCCCAGGCAGATCGGCGGCATGGGCGACATGCGGGTGGAAGCCCGGGTAGTCGGCCTGATCGGCGAAGACGGCGTTGACCCAGGCCGTCACCCGCGGGGCGAGGCGGCGGGTGGTGGCGTTGGGCAAGACCACGGCCCCCCAGTTCCGTTCGAGCCAGGCTGCCACCTCGGTAAACAGGCGCGGCTCGGCACGGCGGAAACGGTAGATCGACTGCTTGGGGTCACCGACCAGGAACAGGGTCGGCCGCTCCCCCTCGAGGCCATAGGCGTCGAGCCAGGCGCGCAGGCATTGCCACTGCAGTGGGTTGGTATCCTGGAACTCGTCGAGCAGGATGTGTCGCCAGCGCCTGTCCAGCCGCGCCAGCAGGGCCGGCCCGGTCTCCTCGTCGGCGAGCAGGCGCCAGGCGGCCCACTCGGCATCGGTGAAGTCGAGCTGGTCGCGCTCCGCCTTGAGTCGTTGGTATTGCTCCAGCAACCCGACACCGGCCGTGAGCGCCCAGCGGTTGAATCGGATGGCGCGTTGCTCGGCAAGTTTGGCCTGGGTGGCCCGAACGTGCGCGGCCAGGCGGGCGTGCAGGTCCAGGAAGCGATCTGCGTCGGCTTGTCCTAGGCGCTGGCGCAGGGTGGTGCCGTCTCTCCACTGGCGTGGGCTGCCGGCTTGGCTGAGAAACACCGTCGTAAGACGCTGCCAGAGGGTCAGATGCTGCGCGGTGTCGAGCCCTTGTGCGTTCGACAGGTGCGCGAGCACCTCGTCCAGGGTCTGCGCCAGGTGCGCATCGCGCCTGCTGCCGGCCGTCTGCCGGGCGAGCAGCGGCTGATAAGCCAAGAGGTCGTGCACGAAACCGGCGTCAGCCAGCACGGCGCCGAGGATGTCCTCGTTCTCGGTGACACCGGATAGCCCCTCAAGTACAGCCATCGTCGCCTCGACAGGATCGCTCTGCCCGGCGGCCCAGGACCACCACTCGGCGCGGCGGCTGACGAAGGCGTAGAGCAGATCGCGTACGCTGGAGAGCGAAAACTCCGTCAGCAGCCCGTGCAGGGCCTGCGCCTGCGCGGACTCGGGGCGGCTGCCCAGCGACTCGGCAAAAGTCAGCCAGGCCTCGCGCAAAGTCAAGGCAGCGTCCTCGACCAATTGACTGGGGCCGCGAGCCTGCAACGGCGCATGCGCTAGCAGGTGCAGAAACCAGCCGTGAAAGGTGGTGATCATCGGCCCGGGTGTGCGCATCAACACCTGCTCGAACAGGCCGCGTGCGCAGGGCAAGGCGGCTTTGGCGGCTTCGGGCTTGAGTCGGCGCTGCACGAGGAAATCGATGACCGTGTCCTCGGGTTGCAACGCCAAGTCTTCCAGCCAGCGGTAAAGCCGCTCGCGCATCTCCTCCGCCGCCTTGCGCGTGAAGGTGATGGCAAGCAGGGACGAGGGTTCAGCCCCAGCGAGGAGCAGCCGGATCATGCGCGAGACCAGAAGCCAAGTCTTGCCGCTACCGGCACAGGCCTCGACCACGGCACTGCGCGCGGGATCCAGAGCCACGCTCAAGTCGGTCGCAAAAGTGGCAGGGTTGCGCGGAGGGAGCGCTTGCATGCAGTTTGTGAGTGAGTTTGCTTGAAGCTAAAAACCGCAGTTGAACGCTATTTTGCCTGGCGCAACGTCGTGTAGGTATTGTAGTGGGAGGCTGTGCCGTGGCCCATACACTGGGCTCGGGAAGATCTGCACAACGGACTGCGCGGCCGCTCGGTTTTGCCTCGCTTGACCTCCGCTGCGCTTACGCGAGCCGACGCCGAAACTGCGTTTGGGCCCCTGACTGATTTCCTGTCGAGTCACGCACCCAAGCTCTCGTCGCCCGGCGTTCGACCCCGCTTGCGGCTTACTGCAGCGCGTCCCTGGGCAAGCCGGAGGGTGTCGAGCACGCCGTGAAGCACGCGTTTTTGTGCGGGTCTGCGGTTTGCGGTATCGCGTGCTCGGGCTCGGGCTACTGCCTTGCAGGCAGTAATTTTCGCTGACTCCAGTTTCGCGCAGAAGAAGGAGGGCCCTCCATGGGTTCGGATGCGCGGACGAGGGCGTGGTCGGCGATAAAAATAGTGGAAATCGATGGATGCGGGCCAGAGGCCCGCGCACCCAGGGGTTTCTATGCCGAATTCTGCCAGCCGGGCTTCTCACACGACTACGCTACCCTGATCGGCTTCAGCTCTCAGCCGGCTGTGTTTTGGCTGTGCGGGCCTCTGGCCCGCACACCCAGGAGTTTCTATGCCGAATTCTGCCGGCGGGGCCTCTCACACGGCTACGCTGCCCTGATCGGCTACAGCCCTCATCCGTTTGTCTTTTGGCTGCGCGGGCCTCTGGCCCGCACACCCAGCACTGCCGGCCGGGCCTCTCACACGGCCACGCTGCCCTGATCGGCTTCAGCCCCCAGCCGGCTGTGTTTTGGGTGCGCGGGCCTCTGGCCCGCACAGCCAGGTTTACGGACAGCCGTTACCTGAACAAGGCGCTGCTGGCGCAATCAAAAGAAGGAGGCTTAGAGACTCGCCGTGTCATGCGACCGAAATCAACCAATTCCCTGACTGGCCTATTTGCACAACTTGACGTACACAACTCTCAATCCCGCACGCCGGGGTAGGTAGAGCGCCCCATGAGATTTAGGGCGATACGACGGGCACGCGGGTTCAGTGCTGGGACATGCGCTTGACGGCCTGGGTGAGGTCGTGCAGGAGGGGGCGCAGGGGTTCACGTGGCTTGAGCGCAACCGGGTGCTTACAAGTCGAAAGGCATGGTGGCCGAGGCCGTAGGAATGCATACTCGCGCAACTGAGTTGCACACCGGCGCGTCAAGGCGTATATTGTTTTCGTTGTCTCCTTGTACTGCGGGCAAAGCCCGCGGTTTTTTTTCCATGACGCCATGACGGCAAACCACCGCATCCCGGTGACCCTGCTGACGGGTTTTCTCGGCAGCGGCAAGACCACCCTCTTGAATCGCATCCTGCGCGAACGGCCGCACACCGCAGTGGTGATGAACGAGTTTGGCGAGATTGCCCTCGACCACCGCCTGGTCGAGGGCATCGAGGGGCCGATGGCGGTGCTGGGCGGTGGCTGTGTGTGCTGCACGGTGCAGGGGGCGCTGGCGCCAACGCTGAAAAACCTCTGGATGGGGCGCGCCGGCGGTCGGCTACCCCAGTTTGAACGATTGATCATCGAGACCACGGGGCTGGCCGACCCGGCATCTCTACTCGCCACACTGTTGCACGACGCCTGGCTGGCGCGTCACTATCAGATGGACGGCGTGGTGACTGCGGTCGATGCCCAGCTCGGTGCCGACACCCTGGCGCGCCATCCGGAGGCGAAGCGGCAGGCGGCGGTAGCCGACCGGCTGGTGGTGACCAAGGCCGACATCGCCCGCGCCGAGGAAATCGAACCGCTGGTGACTGAACTCGCGCGGCTCAACCCACAGGCGACCATCCTGGTCGGCAGCAGCAGCACGCTCGACGTCGGTCCGCTGCTCAGCATTGGCGGCTGGCAGCCACGCAGCGACCCGGCAGCGGTGCGTGCCTGGTTGGCGCCGTCCCGCGTCGCCATGCAACCCCTGTTGGCAGGGCACAAGCCGGCACCCGCCCATACTGATCGCATCCAGAGCTTTAGCTTGAGCTTCGCCGAGCCCCTCGAATGGGAAGGGCTGCTCGCCGCTTTGGGTATGCTCATCGATTTCCGCGGTCCGCAGCTTCTGCGGCTCAAGGCCATCGTCAACGTGCGCGGCCGGGCCGGGCCGGTGGTCTTGCACGGGGCGCAGCACGTGTTCTATCCGCCGCAGGAATTGCCCGCCTGGCCGGACGCGGACCACGCCAGCCGTTTCGTGTTCATCACCGATGGTCTCGACCCGCAGCTCGTGCAGCGCATGCTCACCGAGTTTAGCCAAGCGGCGCGCGACGGGTTGATCGAGCGGGCGCATAACGATTACGGCAAGGATTTCTTGACCGAAGGAGGCAGAGATGCAGTTTCCTGAACGAGGCAGTCTGCACGAGATCGAGGAGGGCGGCCGACTGATGCCGCTTTTCGACGAGCGCGGGCTCATCCCCTGCATCACCCAGGATCTCGTAAGCCGCGAGGTCCTGATGCTGGGCTGGATGAATCGCGAGGCACTGAGAAAAACCATCGAGACCGGTTGGGCGCATTACTGGTCGCGCGCCCGCCAGCGGCTGTGGCGCAAGGGCGAGCAGTCGGGGCAGGCGCAGCGGGTGCGGCGCATCCTCATCGATGATGATCAGGACTGCGTCCTGCTCATGGTGGAATTGACCGGCGGCGCCTCCTGCCACGTCGGCTACCGCTCCTGCTTTTTCCGCGAGCTCGACTGGCAGCCGGGCCAGACCGATTTTCACCTGACATACCTCGAGCACCGCAAGGTCTATGACCCGGTGAAGGCCTATGGCCCGCCTGCCGGCAGCGATGCGGTGCAGCACGCTCGACCCGCGGAGGACTGACCATGAAGGTGCTCTATATCTTCAGTACGCCAAACGCGAGCTACATCTTGAACGACATGATCCTGCCGCAGCTCGAAGCCGGCACGCATCCGGTGGAAGTGGTGGGCATGTTCTTTTTCGTCGACCACGGGTCGAGCGCAAGCCCCGCCATTCAAGGCGGGGTGAGCGAGGCGAAGCGTAGACCAGGGGCCGCAGGCCCCGCTCAAACTCGTGGCGAGGAAGCCCCGCCCTTCCAGGGTGGGGTGACTCACAACAACTACCTGCTCCTGCGCGGCAATCCCACGGCGCAACGGCTGGCGCGGCTTACCGAGGAGGGGCGTATCGGCTTCCTCATGGGCTGCGACCAATGCTGTTACGCGCGCGGCATCGCCGATCGGCTCGAGCCGCCGGCGGTGATCGGCTGTTTCCCCAACCTCTACGCGCGCGCGGGGCAGGCGGGTATGGAACAGGCGATCACCCTGTGAATATGGTGATCAAGCAAGGCGAAGACCCGACAGCCACGGCCGAGGCGCTGGTGCGCCGCCACGGTCGCGTCACCCCAGCGCGGGTGGATGTCCTGCGCCTGCTGCTGACGGCCGACAGCGCGCTCACCCATGCCGAGCTGGAGGCACGCCTGGGGGGCGGCATGGACCGCGTCACCCTATACCGGGTGCTGGACTGGTTGGTCAGCCAGGGGCTTGCCCACCGCATCGCCGGTGAGGACCGCATCTGGCGCTTCAGCGCCGGGGCGACGCAAGCGCACGGCGGCCATGAGCACGCCCACTTCCTGTGCGAGGGCTGTGGGCGCGCCTATTGCCTGGACGAGCTGCGCCCAGTGGTCGCCCTGAGTCTGCCGCCAGGCTTCCGCTGCCGCGCGGCGGAGCTGACGCTGCACGGGCTTTGCCCGCGCTGCGGTGAGGAGCGCGACTCGCTGCGGCATGGCCCATGACCCTCCTCTACATCCTGGCCGCCACCCTGGCCGGCGGCGTGGTCTCGGTCCTGCTGGCAGCGAGTGTGGCGCTCACCTGGCTGCCGCGCATTGCCGACCGGCTCCTCGCCTTCGCCGTGGGTATCCTGCTCGCCTTCGCGCTCACCCGCATCGCGCCCGAGGCCGTGCACCTGGGGCTCGAACCGGAGGCCTTGGGTTATGGGCTGCTTGCCGGCATCCTGGCCTTTTTCCTGCTCGAGTGGGCCATCCTCTGGCGGCACGACCACGCGCCCATCGAGGCTAAGCAGGCGCTGCACGCGCATGTCGCCCATCTGGGGCCGGCGCAGGTCGCCCTCGTCGTCCTGGGCGATGGGCTGCACAACTTCGTCGATGGGGTGCTGATCGCCGCAGCCTTCCTGGTCGATCCCGTTCTGGGCTGGAGCACCACGGCGGCGGTGCTGGCGCACGAGCTGCCGCAGGAATTGGGCGACTTCACCATCCTGCTCGCCGCCGGCTGTACGCGGCGACGGGCGCTCGCCCTGAACGCCCTGTCCGGGCTTTGCATGGTATTGGGTGGGGTAGCCGGCTGGTTTACCTTGAGCACTCGCGGCGAGTGGCTGCCCTGGGTGCTGGTCGCGGCGGCGGCGAGCTTCCTTTATCTTGCCCTGACCGACCTGCTGCCGGCGCTCAACCGCCGCCGTCGGCCCGGCGACACCGTGCTGCAAATCGGCCTGTTGGCCCTGGGGGTGGGCATCGTGGCCCTGGTGAACGAACTGCTGCCACATAGTCATTGAGAGGCGAGGAAGACAAGCTCGAAGCCGTGATCACGCAAACCGAACCTTGTAGGACGGATGGCGCTACGGCTGACCTCGAGGTCGTCCGTGCCGAGACTCTGGCCGATCTCACCCAAATCTTCGCGCCGGGCGTCAATCTATGCCTTTGCCCGCAGGCGCCAGATCCCCTGCTCACGGCCTACCTGACGGCTCATGCGGGCCGCAGGCACGCTGGCGTGCGCGTCGTGCAAGCGGCAACTCGACTCTGGTCGGCGCAGGACTGGCCCGCCGCGCCGGGCAGGGATCGCCTGGAGGATAGGGTCAACTTCCTCATCGCGCTCTATGCCGATCTCATCGGCTGCCCGGCGGTGGGACTGCGCATCGAGATTCTGACGCGCGCCATGTGTCCGCGCTTTCACACCGACCGCTGCGGAATCCGCCTGTTGTGCACGCTGCGCGGGCCGGGCACCGAGTGGCTGGCCAGCCGCTGTGCAGACCGCAGCCGCCTGGGCCCAGGCGGCGGTGGATTGGACGATGCCGAAAGCGGTCTCATCTTGGATCCGGCGGGCATTGGTCAAGTACCGACCGGCGCCATCGCCCTCCTGAAGGGCACACTGTGGCCCGGGGGCAATGGCGGCATCATCCACCGTTCCCCCGCGGTGCCTGAAGCGCTCGCACCGCGGGTCGTGCTGGCCCTGGACGCAATCTGGGATGACTGAATCTCGAATCCGTGTCGATGCTGCCGATCGCCCAGTCGGTCGGGCTTCAGCCCGACACCCAACCCGTCGGACCGAAGTCCGACCTGCACCGGCTTGGTCGTGATCAACACGGATTCAGGTCAATGAGGAGGACGACGATGAACGCGACGCGAGACCCCCGACTGCCTGTGACCGTGATTTCCGGCTTTCTCGGCGCCGGTAAGACGACATTGCTCAATCACATCCTGACCAACCGTGAAGGTCGCCGCGTGGCGGTGATCGTCAACGACCTGAGCGAGGTCAACATCGACGCCGAGCTCGTCCGCAATGGCGGCGCGGCGCTGTCCCGCACCGAGGAGAAGCTGGTGGAGATGAGCAATGGCTGCATCTGCTGCACCCTGCGCGAAGACCTGCTCCAGGAGGTCTCGCGTCTGGCACGCGAGGGCCGTTTCGACTATCTGGTCATCGAGTCCACCGGCATCTCCGAGCCGCTGCCGGTGGCGGAGACTTTCACCTTCGAGGTCGAGGGCGGTCGCGCGCTTGCCGACCTCGCTCGGCTGGATACCATGGTCACTGTAGTCGATGCACGCAGCTTCCTCGACGACTATGCGAGCGACGATCTCATTGCCGAGCGCGGCGAATCGCTGGGCGAGGGGGACACCCGCAGCGTGGCGCAATTGCTGATCGAACAGATCGAATTCTGCGACGTCATCGTGATCAACAAGGCCGACCTGGTCACCCCTGCGGAACTCGCGCGGCTGGCCTCCATCCTACACACCCTGAATCCGAGGGCACGCCTGGAGGTCGCCAGTTACGGGCACGTGCCGCTCGCCGCCGTGCTCGACACCGGGCTGTTCGACTTCGAGCAGGCGGCGCGCGCGCCGGGCTGGCTCAAGGAGCTGCGCGGCGAGCACGTGCCGGAGACGGAAGAGTATGGTATCGCGAGTTTCGTCTATCGCGCCCGCCGGCCCTTCCACCCGCGCCGTTTCTGGGACTGGATCCACACCGACTGGCCCGGGGTGATCCGCGCCAAGGGCTGGTTCTGGCTCGCCAGCCGTCCAGAATGGGCGGGCGGCTGGTCGCTCGCCGGCAGCACGCGCGAGCATGGCGCCGCGGGGTTCTGGCCAGAGGGTGAGGACAGCCGCGGGCAGAAGGTGCGCGCGGGCTATCAGGAGATCGTCCTGATCGGTATCCGCATGGACGAGGCGCAGTTGCGCGCCGCCTTCGATGCCTGTCTGCTCACCGATGACGAGATGGCCTTGGGGGAGGCGGGCTGGCGCCGGTTCGACGACCCCTTCCCCCACTGGGGCGAGGCACCCATGGCGTGAGGAGCGTGCCGCTGGTTGGCACACGGGGCCGACCGGGCTGTGGCGGGGCCGGCGAATTGGCCTATGCTTGAACACTAAGGAAACGCTTACGTTTTGCCATTCTCCGTTCCCCTTGGAGAATGTACTTCGGCTGATCACCGAAGCGATGGCTGGACAAGCTGAGGAAACGCTGAGGTCGGAGAACCTGTGCATCAGATGAGCTGCTGGCCGTCTACTTGA
>CALAMX010000186.1 GCA_937925755.1 uncultured Burkholderiales bacterium | reverse complement strand
ATACGCCTCCAGGTCCTCCTTCTTCGCCCAGGCGGTGCCGTAGATGCGTTGCAGCATCTCGTTGCGCGCATCCCCCCGCCAATAGGCCCCCGCCACCTTCATCAGCTTGAAGACCTTGAGCTTGCCGGTGCTCGGCACGTGCGGACCGCGGCATAGATCGACGAAGTCTCCCTCGCGATAGAGCGAGATCGTCTCGCCTTGAGGGATGTCGCGGATGATCTCGGCCTTGTACTTTTCACCGATCGACTCGAAGAAACGCACCGCCTCATCGCGGTCCCATTCCTCACGGACGACTGGGATGTCGCGGCTAGCCAGCTCGTGCATACGCTTTTCGATCGCCGCCAGATCCTCGGGCGTAAAGGGCCGCTTGTAGGCGAAGTCATAATAGAAGCCGTCCTCGATCACTGGACCGATGGTCACCTGGGCCTCGGGGAAGAGTTCCTTGACCGCATAGGCGAGCAGGTGAGCGGTGGAGTGGCGGATCAACTCCAGGCCCTCGGGATCGCGGTCGGTGATGATGGCCAGATTCGCGTCTCGGTCGATGAGGTAAGAGGTGTCCACCAGCCGGCCATCGACCTTGCCGGCCAGGGCCGCGCGGGCAAGTCCCGCACCGATGCTAGCGGCCACCTCGGCCACGGTGACGGGCCGGTCGAAGCTTCTGACTGAACCGTCGGGCAGTGTGATCTGGGGCATACTAGGCTTCCATCAGACATAAAAAAAGTGCGGTCGGGCCGCACTTTTTTGGGGACGCGAGAAAGCGGCTAGCCCGCCCGGCCGAGTGGCCCGGATGTGCAAGTTCGCAAAGTCATCTCGCAAGCTTCCCGAAATCGCTGGTAGGCGCGATTGGACTCGAACCAACGACCCCCACCATGTCAAGGTGATGCTCTAACCAGCTGAGCTACGCGCCTATGTAAGCCATGAATTCTATGCGATCGACTCCGTTTGGGCAAGGTGGCCCTGTGAATTTTTCAAGGCGGCGCGCCGGCCGCGCCGGACGTCCACCCGCGTCAGGATGATGAGGCCCAGGACGAAGAACAGGCCCAGGGTGAGCATGGCCGGACGGTGGGCCCCATCCGTGAGCCAGACGGCGAGCCCATAGGTGATGGGGCCCAGGATGGAGGAGAGCTTGACCGCCAATCCCCATAGGCCGAAGAACTCCGCCCGATGCGTCGGAGGGCTCAAGTACCCGACCAGGGCGCGCCCGGCCGACTGCGAGGCGCCCAGGCACAGGCCGGCGAGATTGGCGGCGAGCCAGAACAACCCCGAAGTCGTTGCGAACCAAGCCAACACCACTGTGGCGAGCCAGCCCCAAAGCGTGAGTGCAATGGCGCGGCGGTGCCCCAGCAGGTCCTGGTAGTGGCCGAACACCACGGCGCCCAGGGCGGCGGTAACGTTGACGACCAGGATGAGCTCGATACTACTCCGGGTATCGAAGCCCATGGCCTGCTGGGCATAGACGGCGGCGAGCGCGATCACCGCCTGCACCCCCGCCTGGTAGAAGACGATACAGACGAGGAAGCGGAACAGGTCAGGATAACGCCGGGCGTGGCGCAGGGTGTCGCGCACTCGTGCATAGGCGGCGACGACCCCCGCGTCAGGGCTCTTGAGCGGGATGGCGCGCTCACGTAGCCAGATGAAGGTCGGTAGGGCGGCAAGAGCGAAGAGGCCAGCGGTGATGAGCATGGTCATCGGCACGAAGGCGCTGGCCGGTTGCCCTTGCGCCTGGGCATGGGTGACATAGGCGAGGCACACACCCAGGGTCAGTAACCCCCCGGCGTAGCCCACGCCCCACCCCCATCCCGAGAGCCGTCCCAAGGCACGTCCGTGTGCGAGCTCGGGGAGGAAGGCGGCGATCAGGTTCTCACCGGTGCCGAAGAAGTAGTTGCTGATGACGATCAGGACGATGGCCAGCCACAGATCGCCCGGCCCGACCAGTGAGAGCGCCGCCGTACCGGCAATGCAGCCGACGGTGGCCACGGCCAGCAACCGCTTCTTGGCCGCTTTGAGGTCGGCATAGGCACCGATGGCCGGCGCGGTGAGCATGATGAAGGCGTAGGAGACGGCCAGGGCGCTGGTCCAGGCCAGGGTCGCCCAGGCAGTGTTACCGGCCACGGTGGCGACGAAGTAGGCGTTGAAGATGGTGGTGATCACCACCGTGGTGTAGCCCGAGTTGGCGAAGTCATACATCGCCCAGGCCCAGGACTCGATCGGCCGCACACCAGGGTTGAGGGTCTTGCGCATGGTCTGCCGTGATGCCGGATGGATCGGATACCCCCACCGCAGGGTCATGACTGAGCCACGAACCGGCCACACCATCATGGTATCGAGGCGCAAGCGCCGGTGCCAAGGGTGCGGCAGGGACAGCGTCCCTTTCGGCCCCTTACCCGGCGGACCGACGCGAGCCCCGGCGATCAGGCCGCCAACCGCCGCTCCAGACTGCCGAGTCGGCTATCCAGCTCGCGCACCCAGCGCTCCAGGCCCACATGCTCATCGCGGCGGACGATGACCTCGTAAAGACGTCCGATCAAGGCGTTGGCCTGGTCGAGACGCTGGTTGGCCGTATCGATGCGGTCATGAGCCGCATCGATACGGTCCAAGAGCTCCTCGCGCAGTGCATCCATGCGCCCGAGCAAATCGTCGTGGACCTTGTCGATGCGCTTGTTCGTCTCATCGATACGCCCGAGCAAATCGTCGTGGACCTTGTCGATGCGTTTGTTCGTCTCATCGATACGCCGACTCTGGTCGGCCAGGTGTAGGTTGATGTCGTCAAGGCGCTTGCTGATGCCGTCGAGGCGGCCACGCTGCTCGGCCAGCTCGTGGTGTAGCTTCTCGAACTCCGGGATCAGCCACTCCTGCAAGACTCTTTTGAGCGTATCGCTGACGTCCATGTCTCGGCTTCCTAAGACTGCGTGATCCAAAGTATACCGCCAACTGCCGTCTCGGACAGGCGTACACGCCAGGCCGCACGATCGGCGTGCCACAACGTTACAATAATGCGACGAAAACCATGCCAACCAACATGTCCACATTGCCCAAGCGTCGCATCCTCGTCACCTCCGCCCTCCCCTATGCCAACGGCGCCATCCACCTCGGCCACCTGGTGGAATACATCCAGACCGACATTTGGGTGCGCTTTCAGAAGATGCGCGGACATGAGTGCTGGTATGCCTGTGCCGACGACACGCATGGCACCCCCATCATGCTGCGGGCAGAGAAGGAGGGTATCACCCCCGAGCAGTTGATCGCCCGCGTGTGGCATGAGCACAAGCGCGACTTCGACGGCTTTCTGATCGGCTTCGACCACTACGGCAGCACCAACAGCGAGGAAACGCGCCTGCACGCACATGCCATCTATGCGCGGCTGAAAGCGGCGGGGCTGATCGAGGTACGCGCCATCGAGCAGTTCTTCGACCCGGTCAAGCAGATGTTCCTGCCCGACCGCTTCATCAAGGGGGAGTGTCCCAAGTGCCATGCCAAAGACCAGTATGGCGACGCCTGTGAGGTGTGCGGCGCGGCCTACCAACCCACCGATCTCATTGAGCCCTATTCGGCGGTCTCGGGGGCAAAGCCGGTGCGCAAGCGCTCGGACCACTTCTTTTTCCGGCTGTCTGATCCGCAACTGGCCGAGTTCCTGCGCGACTGGACTCGACCACCGCACGTGCAGGCGGAGGCAGCCAACAAGCTCAAGGAATGGCTGGACGCAGGGCTCACCGATTGGGACATCTCGCGCGACGCACCCTATTTCGGCTTTGAGATCCCGGACGCACCAGGCAAGTATTTCTATGTCTGGCTCGACGCCCCCATCGGCTATCTGGGCAGCTTCCAGGCGCTGGCCGAGCGCGAGGGGCTGGACTTCGACGCCTACTGGGACGCGACCCGCGCCGCTGCCGAGGGCACCGAGGTCTATCACTTCATCGGCAAGGACATTCTCTACTTCCATGCCCTATTCTGGCCGGCCATGCTGCGCTATGCCGGTCTGCGCACACCGACTGGGGTCTTCTGTCACGGTTTTCTCACCGTCAATGGACAGAAAATGTCCAAGTCGCGCGGCACCTTCATCACCGCCGAGAGCTACCTACGCCACTTGAACCCCGAATGGCTGCGCTACTACTTCGCGGCCAAGCTCACGCCAACGCTGGAGGACATCGACCTCAACTTCGATGATTTCGTCGCCCGCGTCAACAGCGATCTCATTGGCAAGTTCGTCAATATCGCCAGCCGGGCGGCGGGTTTCATCCATAAACGCTTCGACGGCCGGCTAGGCGACCTGCCGCCACACGACACCCCACTGCCTGCCATGCAGGCCGCAGCCGAGGCCATCGCCGCCTACTACGAGGCGCGCGAGTACGGCAAGGCAGTGCGCGAGATCATGAATCTCGCCGATCTCGCCAACCAATACGTGGACCAATACAAGCCCTGGGAGATGGCAAAGCAGCCCGGGCAGGAGGCCAAGCTGCACCAGGTCTGCACCGTGGCGATCAACGCCTTCCGTCTGCTGACCCTGTACCTCAAGCCGGTACTGCCGCGGCTGGCCACCCAGGTCGAGGCCTTCCTCAACATCCCGCCGCTCGCCTGGGCCGACAGTGGGCAACTCCTGACTGAACATCTGATTCAGCCCTATCAACACCTGATGACGCGGGTGGATCCCAAGGCGGTCGATGCCATGCTGGCGGATAACCGCGACAGCCTCATGCCGCCACCGGCGCCGGTGCGCCACGGCGAGCACCAGCAGCATGGCGTCGTGACGAAATCCGCCGAGCCCACCCCGCCGCCCTCCTCCGCCAAGGGGCTCATCAACATCGACGAGTTCGGCAGAATCGACCTGCGCGTAGCGCGCATCGTCGAAGCCGAACACGTAGCCGGGGCGGACAAACTGCTGAAGCTCACGCTCGACTTGGGCGGCGAGCGGCGCACGGTGTTCGCCGGCATCAAGAGCACCTATACCCCCGAGTCGCTGGTGGGGCGGCTGACCGTGATGGTGGCCAACCTGACACCACGCAAGATGAAGTTCGGGGTGTCGGAGGGCATGGTGCTGGCCGCCTCAGACGAGCGCGGGGGTCCTTTTCTGCTCACGCCCGACAGCGGTGCCGAGCCTGGTATGCGCATCAAATGAGGGTCACCCGGCATCTCGTGATTCGTGGCCGCGTCCAAGGCGTGTGGTACCGCGAGTCCATGCGCCAAGAGGCCGAGCGCCTCGGTGTTACGGGTTGGGTGCGTAACCGTCGCGACGGCACGGTGGAGGCGATGCTACAAGGCGAGGAGATCGCCGTGCAGGCCTTGATCGACTGGGCCTGGCAGGGGCCGCCGGCGGCAGAGGTGAGCGACATCACCATCCGCGAGGGGGAGGGCGACTACGCCGTGTTCGAGAAGCGCCCGACCGCGTGAAGGTAGGCACATAACCCTAGGCGCGCTGAGGCTTTGCTTTACAGCGGCCGAATGCGTCATTAATCTGCAGGACCAAGCCCTACGCCAGCCATGTCCATCACCCTCAAATCCCCTGCCGAGATCGAAAAGATGCGCGTGGCCGGCCGGCTTGCCGCCGAGGTGTTGGACTACATCGCCCCCTTCGTGCAGCCCGGCATCACCACGGGCGAGCTCGACCGGCTTTGCCACGACTACATGGTCAACGTCCAGGGCACGGTGCCGGCGCCGCTGAACTACGCGCCGCCCGGCCACCAGCCCTATCCCAAGTCGATCTGCACCTCGGTCAACCATCAGGTCTGTCACGGCGTGCCGGGCAACAAGAAGCTCAAGAACGGCGACATCGTCAACATCGACATCACCGTCATCAAAGATGGTTGGCATGGCGACACCTCGCGCATGTTCGTGGTCGGTAGCCCGTCCATCCTGGCCAGCCGCCTGATCCACATCACCTACGAGTGCCTGTGGAAGGGCATATTGGCGGTGCGACCCGGCGCCCGGCTGGGCGACATCGGCCATGCCATCCAGCGCCATGCCGAGAGGAACGGCTTTTCTGTGGTGCGCGAGTTCTGCGGCCACGGCATCGGCCGTAAGTTCCACGAGGAGCCGCAGGTGCTGCATTACGGCAAGCCGGGGACTGGCGTCGAGCTCAAACCCGGCATGACCTTCACCATCGAACCCATGATCAACGCCGGCCGGCGTGACATCCGCGTGTTGGGCGATGGCTGGACGGTGGTGACCAAGGATCACTCGCTCTCCGCGCAATGGGAGCACACCGTGCTGGTGACCGAAACCGGTTTCGAGGTTCTGACGATCTCGTCTGGCAGCCCCCCGCCCCCCGCGTTCGTCGAAGCCGCGCTCGTCCAGATGGCATGAGGCCGACTGCGGCCGAGATCGCCACCTGGCGGGCCGACTACCAAGCCGTCCGCGACGCACGGATCCGCGACTACCTCACCCAGCCCCGCCCCCACCGGCTGCTCGCCGGGCTCGCCCGCGCGGCCGATGCGCTGTTTAGCCGCATATGGGCGTCGTTGGCGCTCCCAACCAAGGCCGCGTTGGTGGCTGTGGGTGGTTATGGCCGCGGCGAACTCTACCCGCACTCCGACGTCGATGTGCTCATCCTGCTCGACGACCGGATGACGGCGGCGGAACAGGCCCGCTTCGAGCCGCTGATCGGATTGTTCTGGGACGTGGGGCTGCCAGTCGGGCACAGCGTGCGTACCTTGAGCGAATGCCTCGCCGAGTCGGCGCGCGACGTCACCATCCAGACCAACTTGCTGGAGTCCCGCTGCGTGGTGGGGGACAGAGGGCTCTACCGCCGGTTCGTCGAGCGCTATCGGCAGGGCATCGACCCCTTCGCGTTTTTCGAGGCCAAACTGCTCGAGCAGCAAAACCGCCATGGCCGGGCCGAGGACCGGGCGCTGCGCCTGGAACCCGACCTCAAGGAACATCCGGGGGGGCTACGCGACCTGCAGACCATCGCCTGGGTCAGCCGCGCAGCCGGCCTGCCGGCCACCCTGGGCGGCCTGGCGCGCACGGGGCTGTTGAGCCCTCTCGATGCACAGCGCATCCGCAGGCACGCCCGCTTCCTGGCCGATCTGCGCATCCGCCTGCATCTTGCCGCGGGCCGACGCGAGGACCGGCTGCTGTTCGAGCTGCAGGAGCCGCTGGCCGCGCAGATGGGCATCACCGCCAAACCACCGCGCCGGGCCTCGGAACGGTTGATGCAACGCTACTACCAGACCGCGCGCGAGCTGTCGCTGGCCAACGAGTTCCTGCTCTCTGCCCTGCGTTGCCGGATCATGCCGATCAAGGCACGTCGGCCCTTGCCGGATGCACCACCCTTCCTGCAGACCGGCGACCTTCTGGATGTCGCCGACGAAGAGACCATCGCGCACAACACGGCGGCGGTCTTCGACGCCTTTCTAGCCCTCGCCCACCACCGTGAAATCAGCGGCTTTTCACCCCGGCTGCTGCGTGCCTTGTGGCGCGCAAGGACGCATATCGATCGGGACTTCCGCCGCTCGCCCGCACACCATGCGAAGTTCCTGGCCTTGCTGCGAGAGTCGAGAGGGGTCACCCGAGCCCTCATGCTCATGCACCGCCTCGGCATTCTGGGGCGTTACATACCCGCCTTCGGCCGCATCACCGGACAGATGCAGCACGACCTCTATCACGTCTACCCGGTCGACGAGCATATCTTGAGGGTCATCCGCAATCTGCGCCGGCTCGCCCTGCCGGAATATGCCCAAGAACTGCCGCTCGCGCACCGGCTCATGGCGACCTACCCTCGCCACGACCTGCTGATCCTCGCCGCCCTATTCCACGACATCGCCAAAGGTCGCGGGGGCGATCACTCAACCCTTGGGGAGGTGGACGCGCGCCGCTTCTGCCGGCGACTCGGTCTGGCTGCCGAGGATGTGGAGTTGGTGGCCTGGTTGGTCCGCCATCACCTCACCCTGTCCACGACCGCGCAAAAGCAAGATCTAAGCGATGCCACCGTGATCGAGCGTTTTGCTCGCCAGTGTGGGGAGGTACAGCGTCTGACCGCGTTATACCTGCTCACCGTCGCCGACATCCGCGCAACCAACCCCGATATCTGGAATGCCTGGAAGGAAAAGCTCCTGCGCGATCTCTATCTAGCAGCACGTCGGGTCCTCGAAGAAGGCCGGCCAGCCCTGGACCCCGTTGAGCAAAAAAAGGAACAAGCGCGTGCGACCCTGCGGCTTCATGGCTACCCCGATGGGGCTGAGACGGTCCTGTGGTCGCGCCTCGACGACATCTGGTTTCTGCGCCTGTCTGCCGACGAAATCGCCTGGCAGACGCGGCAGCTTCTGCCGGTGCTGGCGCGGGAAGACATCGTCGTGCGGGCGCGACTTGCCCCGATCGGTGAGGGCGTCGAAGTGATGGTCTACGCCCCGGATGAACCGGGGCTCTTCGCCCGCGTCTGCGGCTTTTTCGCCACCACGCGGCTATCCGTGCTCGAGGCCAAGGTGCATACCACCCGCGATGGCTATGTCCTGGACAGCTTCCTCGTCATGGACCCGGAACACCGCGGCGTGCCTTATCGCGACATGCTCAGTTTCATCGAATACGAGCTCACGGTCGGCACCCGCCAACGCTCACCCCTTGAGCCTGCGCCATCGGCCCGGTTGCCGCGCCAGCTCAAATCCTTCCCACTCGAACCCAGCCTCACCTTAGGCCCGGTGGAGTCGGGCGATGGGTATCTGTTGAGCCTTACCGCAGGGGATCGCCCCGGGCTGCTGTACGACGTGGCGCGCGTGTTGGATCGCTACCGAGTGAGTGTACATTCGGCCAAGATCAATACCCTTGGACAGCGGGCGGAGGACGTCTTCGTGCTGGTGGGCACCGCGCTCGAGCGGCCGGGCGAGCGGCTGGCGCTCGAGCAGGACCTGCTTGCGGTCATGCGCGTGACGAAATGACGGCTAGTTCCGCCGCGTCACGATCGACCCAGACGCGGCCACCCATCGTGCATCTCGCGCCCTTTGGCCTTCTCAGGCAGTAGGCCCTGTTCGAGCTGGTAGAGCCAGGCAAGCAGCTCGGCCACCGCCACATAGAGCGCTGGCGGGATGCGCTCGTCCAGGTCGACCTGCATCAGCAGCGCAACCAGCTCCGGCGACTCGTGCACATAGACCCCTGCGGCGCGCGCGCGGGCGATGATCTCCTCGGCGACCAGACCGCGTCCCTTGGCCACGACCCGCGGCGCACCGTCCTCGGGAAGGTAGGTCAGGGCGACGGCCTCACGCCGCGTCGGACCGTCCGGCATCGTCCACCTCC
>CALAMX010000185.1 GCA_937925755.1 uncultured Burkholderiales bacterium | reverse complement strand
CCCCACCGACCGCATCGTCACCGTCTATTGGCTGATCGACGGCGAATATGGCCGGCCGGACGTGTTTGAACTGACCGGCAGCACAGCAAGCCGCGTACTGCCCGAGGTCGCCATCGACTGGGACCGGGTGCTCCGTGAGCTGGACTGAACAAGACCTGCAGCGGGCCGTCGCCGACAACGTGCGCGCGGCCCTGGCCGAGGACCTGGGCGAGCGCGGCGACCTCACTGCGCAGCTCATCCCAGCCGATCAGCGTGCCCGGGCTCGCGTGATCACTCGCGAGGCCGCCGTGCTCGCCGGCCGTCCCTGGTTTGACGCCTGTTTCCGCGCCCTCGATGCCAACATCCGCATCGACTGGTATGCCGCCGATGGCGACACGATCGCGGCGGGTCAGAAGCTGTGCGAGATCGAGGGTAATGCCCGCGCCCTCCTCAGTGCCGAACGCCCAGCGCTCAACTTCCTGCAAACCCTCTCCGGGGTGGCCAGCGCAACCCGCCGCTATGTCGAGGCCATTGCCGGCACTCGCGCCCGCATCTACGACACCCGCAAGAGCCTGCCGGGACTGCGCCTGGCGCAAAAATACGCCGTGCGCATGGGCGGCGGCGTAAACCACCGCACCGGCCTCTATGATGGTATCCTCATCAAGGAAAATCACATCACTGCCGCCGGCGGCGTGCGCCCCGCCCTCGCGGCGGCGCAACGCCTCGCCCCGCCTGGCGTGTTCGTGCAGATCGAGGTGGAGACCCTCGACCAGCTCGAAGAGGCCCTCGTCGCTGGCGCCAAGCTGATCCTGCTCGACAATTTCGACCTCGCCGGTATGCGTGCAGCCGTCGCGCTCACCGCGGGCCGCGCCGAGCTGGAGGCCTCAGGCGGGGTAAACCTCGAAACCGTGCGGGCCATTGCCGAGACGGGTGTAGATCGCATCTCGATCGGTGCGCTAACCAAGCATGTACGGGCGGTGGACCTTTCCATGCGCCTGCTCGACGAAAAGTCACCTGCACAACGACCGAGTTTTACGGTATAGTGCCAAGTCTTGCACGGTACCCTGCCGTGCGAGTCTCATCGTCATCTGACCCCCGCGTGAGTCCTTTCTTACGGCATCGGCGCAGAAGTGGTCTGAGCCGATGAATCCGCCTGGTCTGCGCCCAAGCGCCGGCCTGTGTATGCCGGCCCTGGCCGGTGCAACCGAATAGGAAGGACTTCTCCATGGCATTTGCCGAACTGGGCTTAGCGCCCAGATTGCTCGAGGCGGTCACCGCCGCGGGTTTCACCCACCCCACCCCCGTGCAGCGCGAGGCCATCCCCCTGGCCCTGCAGGGACATGATCTCCTGGTATCGTCACAGACCGGCAGCGGCAAGACGGCCGCATTCATGCTGCCCTGTCTGCATCGTCTGATACTGGCCGGCCCCAGCCGGCGACCACGCGTGTTGGTGCTCACCCCCACGCGCGAACTGGCCCAGCAGGTGTCTAGCGCGGCGCTCGACCTCGCCGGCCGGCGCGGGCCCCGTGTGGCCGTGCTGGTCGGCGGCGCGCCCTATGCCGTCCAGCTCAAGCAGCTTAGAGGTCCCTTGGACATCGTGGTGGCCACGCCAGGGCGCCTCATGGACCATCTGCAACGCGGCAAGCTGGACCTGTCCGGCATCGACACGCTGGTCCTGGACGAGGCCGACCGCATGCTGGACATGGGCTTCATCGACGATATCGATGCCGTCGTCGCGCGGCTGCCGGCGGCACGCCAGACCCTGCTTTTCTCGGCCACGCTGGACGGCGTGGTCGGCACGCTTGCCGCTCGGGTGACGCGCGCGGCGCAGCATATCGAGATCGCCCGTACGCTGCAGGCGCCGAAGATCGAGCAGCGGCTGCTTTTCGCCGATGGCCATGACCACAAGCTGCGCCTGCTCGACCACCTGTTATCGGACAGCACGCTCAGGCAGGCGGTGGTGTTCACCGCGACCAAGGCTGGGGCCGAGGACCTCGCTGGGCGGTTGGAGGACCAAGGCCATGCCGTCCAAGCGCTGCATGGCGACATGACCCAGGGTGCGCGCAACCGGGCGCTCAGGGCGCTACGCGAGGGCCGCGCCCGCATCCTGGTCGCAACCGATGTCGCCGCCCGAGGTCTCGACGTGCCGGGCATCAGCCACGTGGTGAACTTCGACCTGCCCATGCAGGCGGAGGACTATGTTCACCGCATCGGCCGAACGGGGCGTGCCGGACGGGCTGGCCAGGCCTACACGCTGGCCTATCTACGCGAGCGCGGCAAGGTCAAGGGCATCGAGCGCTTCACCGGCTCGACCATCCCGGTGGCGACCCTGCCGGGCCTGGAGCCCAAGGCCAGGCCCGAGCGTAGTGAAGACGCGCGTAAGACTGGCGCAGTCAAGCGGCGCTCTAACAAGCCCGGCGAGAGCAAGGCCTACGGGCAATACAAAGCTGGTAATGGCGTACATCGGCGCAGCCAGAGCTTTTGAATTGCGCTTGAGATACCCATTGAGTCGCGCCCCAAATCCGTAAGCGCAGCCGGGTGTCGCGGCCTACGCCCCTCCTACGGGTTGGATGCGCATCTCCCCAGCGGACCGGTGCGTCGTTGGACCGGGCTCGTCACTCAAGCGCTTCCCTCGAGACAGACCAGCGGCAGGCCATCCAGGCCAACTGCGCCGCTCAGGATCAAGACGCAGCCCCGCCCAGCCTTGGCCCAGGCGACGGCCGCCTCGGTCCAGATGTCCACCAGGGTGGTCAGCACGTCCGCCGCGAGGGCCTCGGCGTGCTCGATGCAAACGGCGACGGGCCCGGCCCACCAGGACATATCGAACAGGCATTCCTCGAGGGCGTCCCAGTTCTTGCCATAATACTCGGGGAAGCGCAGGGCCCGACCCAAGGCCTCGAGCAGGGCGTTCTTGTCCGCCAGACTGCGTGCATCGATGTGGATCAGGCCAGAAGTGGCGGGTATTGCCGCGGCTGCGCGGTAGACACCGTTGGCGGATGGGTTGGCGAGGATGTCGGTCAGCTTGGGCATGTCAGGCTCATTCGCGGATCCGTTTGAAGGTGCGGTAATGGTCGTCGGTATACCAATAATCTCCATCGCGTCCGGCGACAATACGCCGCGCCCCGCGGTGGGGAAGACCCGGCGTGGGCACGGTGTACTCGCGATAGTAACCATGCGGCCGAGCGGGCAGACGGCCCTCGCGGTTGTGGAAGACGATGCCGTCACGGGCGTGAGCGAATGGGCCGCCGCGTTTGATCAGTGCCAGGGTCGTCCGCCCTTCTGGGGGGAGCTCAGAGACATGGATTTCGGCGACGGGTCGTGTGGAGTCGGCAGACGTGAAGGCCCAGGCCGGGGCAGCAACCAGCGTGGCGATCAGGTTTAGCCACAGCAGAGCCAACCAGCCGCAGGCTGTGGCCAGGCGCCTCATGCCGAGCCCTGGGTGCCGTTGCGGGCCGCGGCGAGCGAGATGGCGACTCGGCGCTCAGTCGTCGGCATGGCGGGCGATGTAGTCCTTCACCGCCTGGACGTCGGCGTCCATCACCTCGTAGCGTTGCGGGCGCCGCTCCAGGTCCTCGTAGCCCGCCGGGCGTTCCGGCGCCCGCCCCAAGGCCTCGCGGATGGCGTCCTCGAACTTGGCCGGTAGTGCAGTCTCCAGACACACGAGCGACACCCCGGGCTCGCGCTGCTCCAGCCCCACCTTGAGACCGTCGGCGGTGTGGGTGTCGATCAGGGTACCGTAGCGCTGCCAAACCATGCGGATGGTGGCGATGCGGTTGGCGTGGTTGCTGGAACCGGAGACGAAACCAAACTCGGGGACCCGCGCGAACAGGCCCGAGGGTTTGAGGTCGAAGGCGCGCCCCTGCTCGACTTCCTGCCAGAGCGCGCGCACTTGCGCGGCGTCGCGACCGGTGAGATCGAAGACGAAACGCTCGAAGTTGGAGGCCTTGGAGATGTCCATCGAAGGACTGGAGGTGTGGCGCGTCTCGTGTGCAGCACGCGGCCGATAGACGCCGGTGCGGAAGAATTCGTCGAGCACATCGTTTTCGTTGGTGGCGACGATCAGTTTGCGAATCGGCAGCCCCATCATGCGAGCGATGTGGCCGGCGCAGACATTGCCGAAATTGCCCGAGGGCACGGAAAAGCTCACCGGCTCGCCGTCATACGTGGTCACGGCGAAATAGGCCTTGAAGTAATAGACGACCTGCGCGGCGATGCGTGCCCAGTTGATGGAATTCACGGCGCCGATGCGGTAGCGTGCCTTGAATTCGAGGTCGTTGGAGACCTTCTTGACGATGTCTTGGCAGTCGTCGAAGACGCCACGGATGGCGATGTTGTGGATGTTGGGGTCTTGTAGCGACCACATCTGCGCCTTCTGGAAGCGCGTCATGCCATGCTCGGGCGCCAACATGAAGACGCGAATGCCCCGCCGGCCACGCATGGCATACTCGGCCGCGGAGCCGGTATCGCCGGAGGTGGCGCCGAGGATGTTGAGGTCGCGGCCGGCACGCGCCAAGGCATACTCGAACAGGCTGCCCAAAAGCTGCATGGCCATGTCCTTGAAGGCCAGCGTCGGCCCATTCGACAGCTCCAGGAGAAAGAGGCCGTCTTCCAGCCGGCGCACCGGGGTGATCTGGCTGAAGTCGGAGTCTGGCCGGCCGTGGCTGTAGGTGGCGACTGTGTAGGTACGGTCGATCAGGGCGCGCAGATCTTCGGCCGGGATGTCGTCGATGAGTCGCGAGAGGATGGCGAAGGCGAGTTGGCGATAGTCGAGCCCGCGCAAGGCGGCAAACTCTTCGCTGGAAAAGCGTGGATAGGTCTCCGGCACGTATAGGCCGCCGTCCGGGGCGAGACCACCGAGCAGGATGTCGAGAAAGGATAGCGCGGGGGCAAGTCCCCGGGTACTGATGTATTTCATGTCAGCCGTTCAGCGCTTCCATACGGATGCGTACCACCCGCCCGTCGATGCTGTCCAGGGCCTCGATACCGGCGATGGCCGCGTTGACCGCCCGTTCCTTGGCCGGGTGGAGCAACATGACCACGTCGGCGCGATCCTCGCCCTCGGCCGGGGCCTTCTGGATGACCGCCTCGATGGAAATACCCTGGTCGGCCAGGATGCGAGTGACCTCGGCCAGCACGCCGGGCCGGTCGAGCGCCCGCATGCGCAGATAGGCGGCCGTGGTCACCTCCTCGATCGGCAGGACCTTGAGGTCGGCGAGCTGGTCGGGCTGAAAGGCGAGATGCGGCACCCGGTGGTTGGGGTCGGCGGTGTGCAGTCGGGTGACATCCACCAGATCGGCCACCACGGCGCTGGCGGTGGGTTCCGCCCCGGCGCCGGCGCCGTAGTAGAGGGTGGCGCCCACGGCGTCGCCCTTGACCAACACAGCGTTCATGACCCCCTCGACGTTGGCGATGAGTCGTTTTGCCGGGATGAGCGTGGGATGTACCCGCAGTTCGATGCCGTCGGCATGCCGCTTGGTGATACCCAGCAGCTTCACCCGGTAGCCGAGCTCTTCGGCATAGCGGATGTCGGTCGCATCCAGGCGAGAGATGCCCTCGATGTAGGCGGCGTCGAACTGCATGGTCACGCCAAAGGCGATGGCCGAGAGGATGGCGATCTTGTGCGCGGCGTCTATGCCCTCGATGTCGAAGGTCGGATCGGCCTCGGCGAAGCCCTTGGCCTGCGCCTCTTTGAGCACGTCGTCGAACGCCCTGCCCTCGTCGCGCATCTTGGAGAGGATGAAGTTGCAGGTGCCGTTGATGATACCGGCCAGCCACTCGATGCGGTTGGCGGAAAGCCCCTCGCGGATGGCCTTGATGATGGGGATACCGCCGCCCACCGCGGCCTCGAAGGCGACCATGACACCCCGTTCCTGGGCGCGGGCGAAGATCTCGTTGCCGTGTTTGGCGATCAGGGCCTTGTTGGCAGTGACCACGTGCTTGCCATTGGCGATGGCGGCGAGCGTGAGCTCTTTGGCCGGCGAGATGCCGCCGATCAACTCCACCACGATATCGATGTCAGGGTGGTTGACCACCATTTCAGGATCGCCGGTGATGGTCAGCCCCGCGGCCGCATACTTCGCATACGCACGCTCGACATTGCGCACGGCGGCGTGGGTCACCCGGATCTCGCGTCCGGCGCGGCGGGCGATCTCCGCTTGGTTGCGACGCAACACGGTGAGCGTGCCGCCACCGACCGTGCCCAGACCTAGCAAACCAACATGGATGGGTTTCATTTGAGGAGTCCGTCTTTTCTGAACATGTCGCGCAGCCCGCGGATTGCCTGGCGGGTGCGATGTTCGTTTTCGATCAAGGAAAAACGCACGTGGTCGTCGCCGTATTCGCCGAAGCCCACGCCCGGCGAGACGGCGACCTTGGCCCGCTCCAGCAACTGCTTGGAGAACTCGAGCGACTTGAGATGGGCATAGGGCTCAGGGATTGGTGCCCAGACGAACATGGTGGCGCGCGGCGGCGTGACATGCCAGCCGATCTCGTTGAGCCCCTTGACCAGGGCGTCGCGCCGCCTGCGGTACATCTCACAGATCTCACGCACGCAGTCCTGCGGGCCTTCGAGCGCGGTAATGGCGGCCACCTGAATGGGGGTGAAGGTGCCGTAGTCGTGATAGCTCTTGATGCGGGCAAGCGCCGCTACCAAGGTGGGATTGCCGACCATGAAGCCCACGCGCCAGCCGGGCATGTTGTAGCTCTTGGACAGGGTGAAGAACTCGACGGCGATGTCCTTCGCCCCTTTGACCTGCAGGATGGACGGCGCGCGGTAGCCGTCGAAGACGATGTCGGCGTAGGCCAGGTCGTGCACCACCCAGATGCCGTATTCCTTGGCCATGGCCACCACCTTCTCGAAGAAATCCAGTTCCACGCACTGCGTGGTCGGATTCGACGGGAAGTTGAGGATCAGCATCTTGGGCTTGGGCCAGTGATTACGGATGGCCGTTTCCATCTCCTGGAAGAAGTCCACCCCCGGCGTCATCGGGATGTGGCGAATGTCCGCGCCGGCGATCACCGGGCCATAGATGTGGATCGGGTAGCTGGGGTTGGGCACCAGGACGATGTCGCCCTGATCCAGGGTGGCCAGGGCGAGGTGGGCGATACCCTCCTTGGAGCCGATGGTGACGATGGCCTCGCGCTCTGGGTCCAGATCGACGTCGTAGCGGGCCTTGTACCAGTTGGTGATGGCCTTCCTGAGCCGCGGAATGCCCTTGGACATCGAATAGCGGTGGGTGTCCCCGCGTCGGGCGGTCTCGATCAGCTTCTCGACGATGTGCGGCGGTGTGGGCTGATCCGGATTGCCCATGCCGAAATCGATGATATCCTCGCCCCGCCGCCGGGCGGCCATCTTGAGGTCGCCGGTGATGTTGAAAACGTAGGGCGGCAGGCGTTTGATGCGTGGAAAATCGTCCATCGGCGCACGCAACGATTCAAAAGCTTGTAATCTTACCTGACTTCGGTTTTTTCCGGGGTCCACCATGAAACTGCATCTGTCCACCGCCCCCGGCGCCCAACTGATCACCGGCTATGGGAAGGGTTACGTCGAAGTCAACGGGCAGCGCCACGCGCAAAGCCTCATCGTCCTGCCCGAGCGGGTCATCGCCGGCTGGGCCGTGCATGCCTTCGGCGAGCTCGAGGCGCGTCACCTGGGCGAACTGCTGCCGCACCGGCCGGAGATCGTCCTGCTAGGGACCGGTGTGCGCCAGCGCTTCCCCGCACCCGCATTGCTCGCCGACTTGATCCTCGCTGACGTGGGCGTGGAGGTCATGGACACCCAGGCCGCCTGCCGCACCTACAACATCCTGGTCGCCGAGGGCCGCCGGGTGGCCGCCGCACTGATCATCGAGGTCTGAGACGCGGGGTTCACTCAGCCGCCAGCCCGGCGTGGCCCACGCGCAGCATGCGTTCGGGGTCGAGCAGATAGACGCGGTTTTCGTGCACCTCGATCAGCCTCTGGTCGGAAAGCTTGTGCAACAGGCGCGAGAAGGTCTCCGGCTTGATGCCCAGGCGTGAGGCGATGACCAGCTTGGGCGCCTCCAGCTCCACCACCTGCCGTCCCGCCTCGTCCGGATCGGCGTGATCGAGCAGGTATTGCAGCAGCCGGTCGGTCCCCTTCATGAGGGTCAACTGCTCGATGTCGCCCACGAGCTTATGCATACGCATGCTCATGACGGCCATCAGGCGAAAGCAGCGAGCCGTATCCTGGGCCAGCCACTGGCGCAGGCGCACCCCGTCGATGGCAATGAGTCGCGAGGGGGCGAGCGCCGAGGCACAGACCGGGTAGTTGCCGCCCATGAACATCACTGCCTCGGCAAACGAGCGGCCCGGCCCGATCAGGTCGATGACCTTCTCCTCCCCGTGTGGGGAGACGCGATACAGCCGGATCATCCCCTCGGCGACCCAGTACAAGGCGGTAAAGGGGGTGTCCTGTTGAAACAGAGTCTGGCCTGAGGTCAGTCGCACGGTGTGGGCATACTCGACGACCTCCCGGTAGTCCGCCTCCGCCATCCCGGCGAAGAGGTAACAGCGGCGCATGAGTGCCAGGTCCTGTTCCGTCAGTGGCATGGCGCACCCTCAAGTCACAGGCATGATCTCGCGGAAACGACGGATGGCCCAGAACTCGCCGACATCCTTTTCCGGCTGCCGCGTGTCGGGCTGATAGACGGCGAGCAGGTGGGCGATGCCGTAGTCGCGCGCGGCGCGCAACACCGGCAGGCTATCGTCCACCAACAGGCTCGCGCCGGGATCGAAGGCTTCAATACGCCGCAGCATCTGCCAGAAGAGCGGATTCTCCTTGGCCACCCCGAAGCTGTGCGAGGAGTGGATGGCGTCGAAATGCACATCCAGCCCGGTGCGCTGCATCTTGAGCGCGAGGGCCTTGTGGTGGGCATTGGTCACCAGCACCACCCGCTTGCCGGCGGCGCGTGCCTCGGCCAGGAACTCGGGGACATCCGGGTGCACGGCGATCAGATGGGCGAGCTCCTCCTTGAGCTGGACGATGTCCAGTCGTAGTTGCTCGCTCCAGTAATCCACGCAATACCAGTTGAGCGTGCCAGCCTGCTCGTCATAGCGGCGAAAACACTCGGCGCGCGCCTCGGCCTCGGTGAGCCCATGCCGCTCGGCGAATTTGGCCGGGACATAGACCTGCCAGAAGTGGTTGTCGTAATGCAGGTCGAGCAACGTGCCATCCATGTCCAACAGGACGGTGTCGATCTCCTCCCAGGGCAGATGCATCGGCACTCAATCGAGCAGGTGCGAGGCCATGCCGTCGGCCAGCTTGGGCTCGAACCAGGTGGACTTGGGCGGCATCACCTGGCCGGCATCGGCCACGGCCATGAGGTCTGCCATGCGGGTGGGATACAGCGAAAAGGCGAGCGCCATCTCGCCGGAATCGACCCGTCGTTCGAGCTCGGCCAGACCGCGGATGCCGCCGACGAAGTCGATACGCTTGTCACGGCGCGGGTCGGTAATCCCCAGGATGGGACCGATGACGTGATCCTGCAGCAGGCTCACGTCGAGCCTGGCCACCGGATCAAGCGGGATGAGGTCCGGCCGGATGCGCAGCCGGTACCAGCGTCCGACGAGATAGAGGCCGAACTCGCCCGGCTGGGCCGGCTTGACCGCCGCGGCAGCCGGCTCGACGGCGAACTTCTCCGCCAGGCGGCGCAGGAATTCGTCGGGCGTCAGGTCGGCGAGATCGCGGATGACGCGGTTGTAATCCATGATCTGCATCTCATGCTCGGGGAAGATCACCGCCAGGAAATAGTTATAGGCCTCCTCACCACTGTGCTGTGGATTGGCCGCACGCCGCGCAGCGGCCACACGGCTGGCGGCGGCCGAGCGGTGGTGTCCGTCGGCGATGTACAGCGCCGGCATCGCATCGAATAGCGCGGTCAGTTGCGCGATCACCTCCGGACTCCGGATCACCCACAGGCTATGGCGCACCCCCGACTCGGACAGCGCGTCCGCATCCGGCTCGGCCCGAGTCGCCCCCGCGAGCATTGCGTCTACGGCCGGGGCATACGGATAGGCGAGCAAGACCGGCCCCGTCTGGGCATTGAGCGCCGTGATCTGGCGCACGCGGTCATCCTCCTTGTCGGGACGGGTAAACTCGTGCTTACGGATACGGTTGCTGTCGTAATCGGCCACCCGTGCGACGGCGACCAGACCGGTTTGTACGTGCGCCCCCATCACCAGCCGGTAGGCATAGTAGTACGGAGCGTCATCCTGCCTGAGCACACCGGCGGCGAGCATACGCTCGAGATTCTCGGCCGCCTTGGCATAGACCGCGGGGGCGTAGGGATCGGTGCCGGGTGGCAGGTCGATCTCCGGCTTGGAGATGTGCAGAAAGCTCCAGGGGCGGTCCTTGGCCAGCGCCCGCGCTTCCTCGGTATCGAGCACGTCATAGGGCGGAGCGATCACCTCCTGGGCACGGCCCGGCGCTGGGCGCAGGGCAGGGAATGGGCGGATGAGGGGCATGGCTTCGATCGTGCGGGAAATACCCAATTGTAGCCTGAGTCGGCGACGGCGGCCCAAATGGGCCGTAGCTCGCCTTGCCCCGGCAACTTCGGCCCGGTAACTTAGGGCCATGGCGAACGTGCGCAACCACTTGGACTGGCTGCTGCAGGTCCTTTTCATCACCCTGCGGCTGTACGTCCGCAATGGCCTGGCCAACCATGCGGCGGCCACCGCTTTCTATTTCCTGTTGTCGGCGACCCCCCTGCTGTTGTTGTTGTCCTACGCCATGCAATCGCTGGCGAAACTCGCCGAGACCTCGGTGCCGGCGACCATCCTGCTCGCCGCCTTGTATGAACACTACCGCCTGGATACCCTCGCCGAGCTGGGCTTCATCCCGCGCCGGGCCATGCTGGGCGCCAGCGGTATCGGTCTGGTGACGCTGCTGCTTTTCTCGCGCAAGCTGGTCTACGCGATCGAAAAGGCCTTTGCCGTCATCTTCCCCGCAGACGAGAAGCGGAGTTTCGTCGTCTCCTGGACCCTGCCGCTGATCATCATCCCCATCGCCTTCGTCCTGGTGGGGGTCGCGGTCATTCTGCGCGGTGCGCTCAACCATCTGGTCGCCGTCGAACTGCTGGGCGCCGATCGAGCCCTACTACTCAACGCGCTCAACCTCTTCATCGTCCTTTGTACCGTCTGGACGCTGATCCTATTCGCCTATTGGCGCCTGCCGTTGCGTCACCCGCGCTTTCGTCAGGCGGCTGCCCTGGCCCTACTCGCCACGTTGAGCCTTTATCTGCTCTTTGCCTTGTTCGACCGCTTTTTTCAGATCGACCAGTATCGCTCGCTCTACGGGGCCTTAGGCGGCGTGGTGCTGGTGCTCATCGCCGCCTACTTCGCCTTCCTTGCCTTCTATCTCTGGGCGCAGTGCCTCTATGCCCTGTCCAAGGTGGACGTAGTCGCGCTGGAGAAGCTGTTCCTTCGCACATCCGGCCTCACGCTGAGCCGGCTGGAGGGATACGTCTTCGGCCGGGTCGACCGCCTGCTGGAGAAATACGGCCGCAATTACGCCGCCGGCGCGACCATCATTCGCGAAGGTGACGAAGATCAAACCGCCTACATCCTCTACGCCGGTCGCGTGACGCTGTTCAAGCGAAACGACGCTGGCCAGATCGCCCTGGGCGAGCTCGGTGAGGGCGAACTCTTCGGCGAGATGGCCTACCTCCTGGGTGAGCCGCGCACGGCCACGGTAGTGGCCAAGACCGATGTAGTGGTGCTCGCCTTGCCGCCGCAGACACTGGAAGCGCTCATGCGTTACTCCGCCCCCCTTGCGCGGCGGATCATCACCGCGCTTTGCCAGCGGTTGATGCGCATGAACCAGGCCAGCAGCAACACCCAGACCGGGCGCTTGGGGGTTACGTAAGCCGCGACACGTCGAACCACCCCTGGTGGGGTCGCGATCGACTGCGCCCCGACCAAGACGTTCAGCCGTTGCGGATCGACACACGGGGAACTTTAGGGAACCTCTGAACAACCCTTGTTATTGGCGTCGAGATGGGGTTTGGGTTT
>CALAMX010000184.1 GCA_937925755.1 uncultured Burkholderiales bacterium | reverse complement strand
GTTTATCGTGGCAAGCCGGGATACTGTCCTCCAGCGACGACTTCAGCGGCCGTTGGCTGACCAACCCGACGGTCCCTGCCGCTTATCGCAAGCCCGAGCATGCCCCGGTGTATCTACACCGACATGCCCTGGTCGGGGCTGGTAGTCTCATCCTGCCGGGGGTGACAGTCGGCGAGGGCGTGGCGATCGGGGCGCAAAGCCTGGTGACCAAGGACTGTGAACCGTTCAAGATCTATTTTGGGGTACCGGCCAAACCGATCAAAGAGCGTAACCGTAATCTGCTCGAATTGGAGCGCCAGCTCCGGGGCGGGATCGTGTCGGTCACGACGCATGAAGAGGGAGACGATGTCATCCGGTAAAGGGCAGGCGGTCTATCTGCACATCGGCTGCGGCAAGGTCAAACTGCCGGGCTTCATCAATATCGATCACGAAGGCGACCCCGATGTGCGCCTTGACGTACGCGAGGGCTTGCCTTTCCCGCCCGGTAGTGTGCAGGGGATCTTCAGCGAGCACTTCGTCGAACACCTTGATCAGGGGGAGCTGCTGGCCTTCCTGCGCGACTGCCGCCGGGTACTCGCGGATGGCGGCATCTTGCGGCTCGCAACCCCCGACCTCGACGTCCTGGTGCGGGAGTACGCCGATGGCACTTGGCGTGAACAGCCTTGGCTTGAACAGTATGGATATGAGTGGAATCGTACCCCGGCCGAATATCTCAATGTCAGCCTGCGTGAGTGGGGACACAAAAGGGTGATGAACCCAGAAGAGCTGGCGCGTCTGCTCCGCATGGCCGGCTTCGAGGATATCCAGTCTCGTCCCCTCAAGAGGAGTACTGACCCGCGCTTGAGCGGGCTCGAGACGCGCGATCGTTCTTTCGTATTGGAGGCGCGCAGATACCTACACCCCATAGCGGATGATGCGCTCGTCAGCATCGTCATTCCGGCCTATCGGCCCGATCATCTCGAGGCGAGTCTTTCTTCTGCGCTGGCGCAGACCTATCCACACATCGAGATCCTGGTCCTGGACGATAGCCAGGGGGACCAAGTCGAGCGCATCACCCAAAGGTTGTCCGAAAGGGATGGGCGTATCCGCTATGCGCGCAATGTCCCTGCCCTGGGCGAAGCCGCCAATCTCACTCAGGGTATCCGCTTGGCGAAAGGCGAGCTCATCAAGCCGCTCTATGACGATGACATCCTTTTGCCCGAGGCTGTGACTCGACTCGTCGCCGCTTTGCGCGCACACCCCGAGGCAAGCCTTGCCGTCTGTCGCCGCCTGCCGATTGACGCGGAGGGGCGGCACCTTTCTGCCAACCTACCGCAGCCCCCCGCCGCTTTGCAGGGGCTGGACGTCATCCGGGCCGAATGGGTGATCGGCAGCATTGCGGCCTCGGGTGAAAACTGGCTGGGTGAGCCGACGGTGATGTTGTTCCGCCGCCGTGATGCCCTCGCCATTGACGAACCCGGGGTGATGAGCCTGTTTGGTCGTCTGTGCTTCGGTATTGGTGATGTGTGCCTGGCCATGCACCTGCTCGGCCGCGGCGACCTTGCCTATGTGGCCAGTCCTTTGGCGCTGTTTCGTCAGCATGCCGGGCAAACCCAACGCCAGCTGGGCTTTCGCGAACGTGTCCTACAGACCTGGGACTATTTCCGCTTCCATAGCAGGAGGCTGGGTTTCACCCTCCCCCCGGCAGCAGGAACGGCCGATCGGAATGCAGCTTGCACTGGCACACAGGACGCAAATCCTGTTGTCACGAGCGCTGACGATTCCACGTCCTATCGCTTGACCCGCCTCGAGCGCATCGAGGCGCTGCTGACCACGCAACTTGCGACATATCGAGCGTGTCTGCTCGTTGGCGAAGGCGCGGCCTTACTGTTGCCAGAAGTCAAACAGCGCGTGCCGGACGCCTGGGTTGGCGTGCTCTTGCCACCGGGGGGCAAGACCTTGCCACTGCTGCACGAGGCGGACTGGACGGCGCAATTCTGGCTGACCGCCGCCGACGAATTACCCGCGATCTCGGTCGATGCGGTGATTTGCGCCGGCTATCTTGAGGTCTGCCCGCAACCCCAGGCGGCCCTGGCGGCCCTACAGGCGAGTCTCAGCGCGGATGCGCAAGCGATCTTCGCCTTCCCCAATGCAACGAGCTTCGAGGTGTTGGATCGCCTCACACGTGGGCTGACTGCATCCGCCGAGGAGGGCGCCGGTGAGCGTTTGTACACCCCCGCCACGATCCAATCCCTGCTGGAAGGACAGGGGCTGCGCATCGAGGCGTGGTATGGCGTGCCCTCGCGCCGCTTTCTTGAGAAGGATGCCCAAGAGGCCCGCTACATCGAGCGCCTGGCGACCGATCGCGTGAGTGTTGTGGTCGAGAGTGAGGCGCAGCGTCGTCTACTGGAGTCTCGCACCCTGGTGGTCACGGCGCGACCGGCCACGGCGCGGACGGTGATGCAAACCGACCCGCAGGAGCTCTATGCCTTGTGGATCGCCACGCATACGCCGCAGGGCTGGGTGTTGGACTGGATGCGCGCGCGGATGGCGGCGTTTGCCCCGCCGCCGCAGTTTCACTTGGGCATGATCGCCGAGGATGCGCGCATCGATGCCCTCATCCCGACACTCGTGGCCATGGGCGAGCAGCTTTGGGAGCACTGGCGCATCAGCATCGTCGCCCGTCAGCCTTGTCCTGCGCCCA
>CALAMX010000183.1 GCA_937925755.1 uncultured Burkholderiales bacterium | reverse complement strand
TGTAGCATCCTCTGTAGGAGCGACCTGTAGGAGCGACGATAGTCGCGACCACCAGCGACCAACAGCGACCAACAACGACCAACGGGATGCATACCACGACATGTCGCGGCTTTCGCCGCTCCTACCCGAGGCGCAAGCGTGGCAGGCGGTGTAGCATCCTCCGCAGGAGCGACCTGTAGGAGCGACGACAGTCGCGACCGAAAACGACCAACAACGACCGACGGGATGTATGCCACGACATGTCGCGGCTTTCGCCGCTCCTACCCGAGCCGTAAGCGCGGCAGGCGGTGTGGCATCACGATGATACGTCTCGCATCCGGCGCTCCGGGCACTCAATCCCGGTCGCCGGGTTATGCAGAGCGTCCTTAGGGGAAGCTTTGCATAATCCGACGAGCGGCATCGAGCACCATACGCCCGGAGCGCAGCGATGCGCCCGCGCAGTCAGTGTTGCAGAGCTTTATTCGCGAGGTCCGCGAAAGACAAGTCCCACGAGAGCCCTGGATGCGATGGCAAGCGTATCCAAGTTTCTGGCTCAGTCGGCTTCCTTCTCGGTCACCTCTTTGTTGATTTCGATCTTGGCCTTGCTGCGCAGGTCCTCGAGATAGGCGCGCATCTCCTCCTGGGCGACGAAGCGCTCTAGATCCCGCCGGATCATGTCCACTTGCTCCGGGCTGACTGCCTGCTGGGTCATGCGGTTGATGCGGTAGATGCGGTAGCCCTCACGCGTCTCCACACCCACATAGGTGGGGGTCTTGTCCACGTTGGCTTTGAAGATCGCCTTGACCGCCTCGGCCGGCAGGTTGAGCGGCTGCATGCGTGAGACCATCATCGGCGGTCCCAGCCCCGCCGGCTCGGTGCCGGTTCGGGCCGCCTCTAGGGCCGCTTGCCCGGCAGCGATCGCCTGCGCGCGTGCCGCTCGCACCGCGAGTTTATGCCGAATCTCGCCGGCAACCTCCTTAAGCGGCCGCTGACCCTCAGGGCGATATTCGATGACGCGTGCGGCCACCAGGACGTTGGGCGCCACCTCGATCGCCTCGGTATTGTGTCGTTTTTCTAGGGCCTCGGGGCTGAACAGCGCATCGAGTAGCTTAGGGCTACCCAGGGCGCGCGGCTGCGCCTGCTTGCGGCTGATCCAACCGCTTTCCTGGATGGTCAACTGGAGCTCTTTCGCCGCCGCCTCCAAGCTCTCCGGGTGCTCGTAGACCAGGTTGCTGAACCGGTCAGCCGCATCGGCAAACTGACGCTGGGCCTCTTGCTGGCGCAGCTCCTCCATCAGCGCGTCCTTGACCACCGCGAAGCCCAGTTGGCTGCCCGGGGTCATCGCATCGAGACGGATGATGTGGTAGCCGAACTCGGTCTCCACCAAGCCGCGGATCTCTCCCGGCTGCATGCTGAAGACGGCATCGGCGAAGGGCTTGACCATGGTCTCGCGGGTAAACCATCCCAAGTCGCCCCCGTGCTCGGCCGAGACGGGATCCTGGGAGTGCTGTTTGGCCAGGGCGGCGAAGCGGGCTGAATTGGCGCGCACCTCCTGCAATAGCTGCTCGGCGCGGGCGCGTGCGGCCTGTCTGGCCTGTGCATCTATGCTGGCGTCGGCCTTGATCAGGATATGGCTGGCGCGTCGCTGCTCCGGCTCCCGGAAACGCGCCAGGTTGGCCTCGTAGTACTGCCGCGCCGCCGCCTCGTCCACCTTGACCTTGTCGGCGAGCGCTTCAGGGGTGAGCATCAGGTACTGCACCCGCACCTGCGCGGGTGTCATGTAGTCCTGCCGGTGGGCTTCGTACTCCTCTGCAATGGCTCGATCGTCGATGCGCACACCATCGATGTACTGGTTGAGATCGAAGATGCGTTCCTGGACCTCGCGGCTTTGGGCGAGTAACGCCCCCAGGCGTGAGGCCGTAGCCCGTGGGACCACGGCCCCCTCGCCATAACCGGCCTGAAGCTGACGCAGCAACAGATCCTGCCGCACCATCTGCATGAAATAGGTCGGACTCAGGCCGCGGCTGCGCAACCAGGCGTCGAGTCTTTGCTGGGAGAACTGGCCGTTTTCTTGGAAGATCTCGATGCCGGCGATGAAGGCGCTCACTTGGGCATCGCTGACTTCCATGCCCGCTTTGCGGGCGGCGCTGGCGAGCAACCGGGTATTGATGAGTTGCTCGACCACACGCGAGCGCAATGCCTTGTCGGCATCACGATCGGCATTGTTCGCCTCGCGCAACTGCTTGAGCGCTTCGCTGAATTCCTGTTGGGTGACCACCTCGCCATTGACGGTAATGGCCGGTGCCGTCTGTCCTCCCCCCTCGAAATACCAGTTGATCCCCCACACGGCAAAGGTCAGGGCGATGAAACCGAGGATGATCTTGGCGATCCATCCCTGGGCATGACTTCTGATGGTCTCGAGCATGGGCAGGCAGACAGCATGAAAAAAGGCGAACTCACGTTCGCCTTTTGGGGTTTTGGCGGAGTGGACGGGACTCGAACCCGCGACCCCCGGCGTGACAGGCCGGTATTCTAACCGACTGAACTACCACTCCTGAAACAGGTTTACCACTGGTGGGTGCTGACGGGATCGAACCGCCGACATTCGCCTTGTAAGGGCGACGCTCTCCCAGCTGAGCTAAGCACCCGGTAAAGCCCGTTAGTTTACAGAATCTTTCAGGGCTTTACCAGCACGGAATTTCGGTACCTTGGCCGCCTTGATCTTGATAGCGGCTCCGGTGCGCGGATTGCGGCCGGTACGAGCGGCACGCTTGCCCACGTAGAAGGTGCCAAAGCCGACGAGCGTAACCATATCACCTTTCTTGAGGGCCTTTTTGATCGCCTCCATGGCACCATCCAGCGCACGACCGGCAGCGGCCTTGGAGATGTCAGCGGATGCGGCGATCGCGTCGATCAGTTCAGACTTGTTCACAAATTCCCCCTTTCCGTGGATGAGTGGCGGCGCAGGAAGCCTGCGCCGCCTTTATAGCAACGCGGAAATCTAGGTGTCAAGGGTGTTTTTTTCAACAATGCCCGTCAATGCTTGATTACAGCCGGTGCCTCCTCTACAGGCGGCATGGGCTTTGCTCCTTCAGACACGGTCTCCTCGGGCAAAGGCTCCGGCTTGCGCTCTAGAGCCGCCTCCAACACCTGCTCGATCCACTTCACCGGCTGGATATCCAAACGGTTCTTGATGTTGTCCGGGATGTCCACCAGGTCCTTGACATTGCCCTCGGGGATCAACACCTTTTTGATACCGCCGCGATGCGCCGCGAGTAGTTTCTCCTTGAGGCCGCCGATGGGCAGCACCTCCCCGCGCAGGGTGATCTCGCCAGTCATGGCGACGTCGCAACGCACCGGGATGCCGGTGAGCACCGACACCATGGCCGTGCAGATGGCGATCCCCGCCGAAGGCCCGTCCTTAGGCGTGGCCCCTTCGGGCAGGTGGATGTGCATATCGTACTTCTCGAACTTTTCGCTCGGGATGCCCAGGGCACTGGAGCGGCTGCGCACCACGGTGCGGGCCGCCTCGATCGACTCCTTCATCACGTCACCAAGCTGGCCGGTGCGGATGATGTTGCCCTTGCCCGGCATGATGGTGGCCTCGACGGTGAGCAGCTCACCGCCGACTTCGGTCCAGGCCAGCCCAGTCACCTGGCCGACCTGGTTGGTCTTCTCGGCGATACCGTAGGTATACCGGCGCACGCCCAGGAATTTGTCCAAATTTTTTGGCGTGACGTTGATCTTGCCGCGCGTCTTCTTGAGCTGGTGTGCTGTGGCGGCCTTGCGGCAGATCTTGGCGATCTCGCGCTCGAGGTTGCGCACGCCGGCCTCGCGTGTGTAATAGCGCACGATGTCACGGATGGCGCTCTCGGTGATATGCAGCTCGACCTCGGTCAACCCGTTGTTCTTCATCTGCTTGGGCACCAGGTACTTGAGCGCGATGTTGATCTTCTCGTCCTCGGTGTAACCCGACAGCCGGATCACCTCCATGCGATCGAGCAGTGGCGCCGGGATGTTGAGCGTGTTGGCCGTGGCGACGAACATCACGTCCGAGAGGTCGAAATCGACCTCCACGTAGTGGTCCTGGAAGGTATGGTTCTGCTCGGGGTCGAGCACCTCCAGCAGGGCCGAGGACGGGTCACCGCGGAAATCCATGCTCATCTTGTCGACCTCGTCCAGCAGGAAGAGCGGATTGCGCACCCCGACCTTGGTGAGGTTCTGCAATATTTTGCCCGGCATGGAGCCGATATAGGTGCGGCGGTGGCCACGGATCTCGGCCTCGTCGCGCACGCCGCCCAAGGCCATGCGCACGAACTTGCGGTTGGTGGCGCGGGCGATGGACTGCCCCAGCGAGGTCTTACCCACACCGGGCGGACCAACCAAGCAGAGGATGGGGCCTTTCAGCCGATCGACCCGCTGCTGTACGGCGAGGTACTCGAGGATGCGCTCCTTGACCTTCTCCAGGCCATAGTGGTCCTTTTCCAGGATCTCCTCGGCCTTCTTGAGATCCTTGCTGATCTTGGTCTTTTTCTTCCAGGGCAAGTTCACCAGGGTGTCGATGTAGGTGCGCACCACCGTCGCCTCGGCCGACATGGGTGACATCATCCGTAGCTTCTTGAGCTCGGCCTCGGCCTTCTTGGTCGCCTCCTTCGACATGTGGGCGGCCTTGATCCGCTTCTCCAGTTCGTCGAGCTCGGCTCCCTCCTCCAGCTCGCCCAGCTCTTTCTGGATGGCCTTGACCTGTTCGTTCAGGTAGTACTCGCGCTGGCTCTTCTCCATCTGGCGCTTGACACGGCCACGAATGCGCTTTTCCACCTGCAGGATGTCGATCTCCGTCTCCATGAAGCCCATCAGGTGCTCCAG
>CALAMX010000182.1 GCA_937925755.1 uncultured Burkholderiales bacterium | reverse complement strand
CCGCTTCCCCACCATCCACGCCCGCTGCAAGTCGCTCGGCATCGACATCACCACGGAGTGGATCCCGGTGGCCCCGGCGGCGCACTACACCTGCGGCGGCGTCGTCGTCGATGAAAGCGGGCGCACCGATCTGAATCACCTCTACGCCATCGGTGAGGTAAGCTTCACCGGGCTGCATGGGGCAAACCGCCTGGCGAGCAATTCCCTGCTGGAATGCTTGGTCTACGGGCGCGCCGCCGCCGCTCACATCGCCCAGGCCGAGGGGGCACCGGCGCGCGATCTACCCCCTTGGGACGAAAGCCGGGTGACCGATGCCGACGAGGAGATCGTCATCGCCCACAACTGGCACGAACTGCGCCGCTTCATGTGGGACTACGTGGGCATCGTGCGCACCAACAAGCGGCTGGAGCGCGCCGCCCACCGCATTCGGCTGCTCACCGAGGAGATCCACGAGTACTACAGCAACTTCCGGGTCACGAACGACCTGTTGGAGCTGCGCAACCTGGTGCTCACCGCGGAGCTCATCGTGCGCTGCGCGCAGGCGCGGCATGAAAGCCGCGGCCTGCACTATTCACGCGATTATCCTGGGCTGCTGCCGGACGCGGTCGATACGATTTTGCAACCCCAGACAGGCAGATGACCCCTGCCTTTGTCGTCAGGTCTTGGGCAGCGGTCAGCCCCCCTTTTCGGCACGCGCGTTGAGAAAGTGCACCAGCAGCGGCACAGGCCTGCCGGTGCTGCCCTTCTCCTTGCCACTTTTCCAGGCCGTACCGGCGATGTCCAGATGGGCCCAGTCGTACTTCTTGGCGAAGCGCGAGAGAAAACAGGCAGCGGTGATCGTGCCGGCCGGGCGGCCGCCGACGTTGGCCATGTCGGCGAAGTTGCTCTTCAACTGCTCCTGGTAGTCGTCCCAGAGCGGTAGTTGCCAGCAGCGGTCGTAGGCCGTCTCGCCAGCATGGATCAGCTCGCGCGCAAGGGCGTCGTTGTTGGCCATGACCCCACTGGCGACGTGACCCAGGGCGATCACACAGGCGCCTGTGAGCGTGGCGATGTCCACCACTGCTGCCGGCTCGAAACGTTCGGCATAGGTCAGCGCATCGCACAGGATAAGCCGCCCCTCGGCGTCAGTATTGAGGATCTCGATGGTCTGTCCAGACATCGAGGTGACGATGTCGCCCGGCTTGTTGGCGCGGCCGCTGGGCAGGTTCTCGCAGGCAGGGATCAGGCCGACGACGTTGAGCGGAAGACGAAGCATGGCAGCCGCCTTCAGCGCCCCCAGCACTGCTGCCGCACCGCTCATGTCGTATTTCATCTCGTCCATGTCAGCACCAGGTTTGAGCGAGATGCCGCCGGAATCGAAGGTGATCCCCTTGCCCACCAGCACCACCGGCTTGTCCTTCTTGCCGTTGCCCTGGTGCCGCAGGATGATGAACTTGGGCGGTTCGTCGGAGCCTTTGGCCACGGACAAGAAGGCCCCCATACCGAGCTTTTCGATCTCCGGCCGGTCGAGCACCTCGACCGCCAGGCCGTGTTCCTTGGCTAGGGCATGGGCCTGTTCAGCCAGATAGCTGGGGGTGCAGACATTGCCAGGTAGGTTGCCGAGATCCTTGGCGAGCTTCATGCCGGCGGCGATCGCTTGGCCGCGCGCCGCGGCAGCCTCGCCAGCGGCCAACCTGCCCCGACGGGAAACGGCCAGGATGAGCTTGCGCAGCGGCCGCCGCGGCTCATCCTCATGCCGGCTCTTCATCTGCTCGAAGCGGTACTGCGTCTCCATCGCCACCACAACGGCCTGCTCGACACACCAGTCCTCATCGTGGCGGCGTACGCCCACCTCAGTCAGATAGAAGGCAGCATCGGTCGCACCGGTCTCATCCAAGGCCTTGACCGCGGCGCGCACCGCGTCGTGGTATTGTTTTTCGCGCAACTCGCGCTCCTTGCCCAGCCCCACGAGCAACACCCGCTCCGCGAGAACTTGGGGGACATGATGCAACAGCAGGGTCGAACCCAAACGGCCATCCATGTCGCCACGGCGCAGGATCTCGCTGAGATGGCCACCCGAGGCCTGATCGATGACCTGGGCCGCAGGGGTCAATCGTCTTGGCTCATAGACGCCGACCACGACACAGGCCACGCGCTGCTTCTCGGGGCTACCGCTTTTTATGCTAAATTCCATGCCAGGCTCCTTTCGGTTGGGGGTCAGCAGAACTCACCAAGCTTGACCATCTGAGCGGGACGAATTCCCCCGCCGGCATCCCGCGCTGGGCCATCCTTGGGGCCGCCAGCGAGCGGTCCGCCGTCAGCGTTCCATTTACCATTCTATTTTCTATTCTAAGCCAATCACCCCGTGCGTCTCTTCAACTCTGCCCTGATCCGCGAGATGAGCAGCATGGGCGGGGTTGCTTTGCTCGCGCTCACGGGCATCGTCCTTGTCATCCTGCTGGTGCGCATCCTTGGCCGTGCCGCCGTGGGACGCATCGACGACACAGCGGTGTTCCCTTTCATCGGCTTTGGCATGCTGCACGTCTTGCCCATGCTCTTGTCCATGGCCCTGTTCCTGGCCGTCTTCCTGACCCTCTCGCGGTTGTGGCAAGACAGCGAAATGGTGATCTGGCAGAGCGCTGGCGTCGGCCCCTTGGGCTGGCTGAGCCCTGTCTTGCGCTTCGCCCTGCCGGTCACCCTGCTAATCGCTTTTCTCAGCCTGGTGGTGATCCCCTGGGCCGCACAGAAGCGCAGTGAATTCGAGCGGTTGCTCTCCAGTCGTGACGAGACCTCGGCCATCAGCCCTGGGGTGTTCGTCGAGTCCTCCAACGGCCGGCGTGTGTTCTTCGTAGAGGCAATCGACAACGCGAGTAGACGGGTGCGCAACATCTTCATCCAGTCGCTGCAGCACGGGCGCTATGGTGTCATCGTCGCGCGCGAGGGCGAGGTCCAGGTGGCGGACGCGGGCGACCGTTATCTGGTACTGAGCCAGGGCCGGCGCTATGAGGGAACGCCGGGCGCAGCCGATTACCGCATGATGGAATTCGAACGATACGCGGTGCGGCTGGATAACGTCGAGGTCGAACAGCCGGCTCACACCCCGCGCAGCACCCCTACAACCGAGCTGCTCGCCGACCCAACCCCCCCCAACCTGGCAGAATGGGTCATGCGTCTGAGCGTTCCGATCAGCGCCCTCATGCTGGCGCTTTTCGCCGTGCCGGCCAGTCACATCACACCACGCGCGGGACGCTCGTACAACGTGATCTTCGCCTTGTTGGTCTATGCGTTGTACAGCAACCTCATCGGCCTGTCCGAGGCCTGGGTGGCACAGCAAAGACTCTCGGCCAACGCGGGCCTGATCCTCACGCATGGCACGATGCTGGCCCTGGTCGTCGTCATGTATTGGCGCCTGACCCGTGCCGCGCCCAGGGCCTAGCGATGAGCATACTCGCTCGTTAT
>CALAMX010000181.1 GCA_937925755.1 uncultured Burkholderiales bacterium | reverse complement strand
CCGAACTTTCGGCAAGTCGATCGGCCCCCAGACGGGCCAGTACCCGGCGGATGACGGCGGCAGCAATCTTGCCCAGCACATAGCCGACCAACAACAACGCCAAGGCCCCGACCAAGTTCGGGGCAAGCGCGGCCAGACGGTGATACAAAGCGATCAGCGGATCGCTCATCCAGGTGAGGGTTTGATTCATCGTTTCCATGGTCGGACTCCTATCAGGACTGGAAAGGGGTGGAAGGAGGCAACACGCGGTGCCAGCGCACCATGATGGGTGCAAACAGGCGTGCCAGTGCCAGCCAGATGCGGCCCAGCAGATGGATCAGCACATGGCGTGCGGCCAGGCGACGGCGGGCGCGCCGCAGCACCGAGGCCAGGTTGGGCGGTGGCTGCGGCTCCTCCCGCAGGGCGGCCGCCAGCGTCGCCTCGAGACGTTGTGTGGATTCAGACATACAGGCTCCGTGAAGCTACTTGGGGATCGTGTTTGCTTGGACGGATGCGCGGCGGCAAACGTCACAGGGTACGTCTTGGTCTCTGTCCGGCGCGGCCGGTATACGCGTAGCGGCACATCTCGGCAGCGGCGGTGCAACGCTACGATGAATGACGCGAGTCCTGGCCTCGGTACGTTTGATCACATCGCGCCAACAACCAGGTCAGCGCGTGCTTCGTGCGCTCAAGGTTTACCCGTCGTGCGCACCCATCGGCCAGATGATGGGTTGCGAGTGCTGCCGCTCTGGGGCAGCAGGTGGCGCCTGCCAATGCCTCAGGATAAAGGGCTTGCGAAAAATTTCGTGACGTGTGACGCTCAAGCCAGACGAATGGTGCGCGCGTCGCAAAACGGGTCAAGGTGTGAGACGAGTCAAGCGAGCATGAGGCAACGAAACCGCTCGCCTGCGCAGCCACTCATGCAAGTCTAACGCCGCTTCTTGCGCCGTCGGCCTGGCCGACGGGGCTGGGGAGCATCGTTGAGCGGACCTTTTTCCCTGATCCAGGCCAGCTCGTCTATCCCCATCGACTCCTCGAAGCTGTACAACTCGTCGACGATGGCGTCGATGGCCTCACGTCGTCGTGCGGGGTCGGCGAGGTCTTCGCTTCGCGCCCGGAGCACCTCGAGCTGGTGACATACCGTTTGCAGCCGCTGGTCGAATAGACGGTTCTCGGTGTTGGTGGCGGTGATTTTGCGGGGATCGACGTCGAGTAGGCTCGCGAGGTGTTGGATGACTTCGCGCTTTTCCATCTCCAGCGCACGCACCTGCTCGCGCAAGGCATGGTTGAAACGCTCGATGCGCTCGGCGGGGATCTCGGCCATACGGTCGGCATCGAGCTGCTCGCATTCGAGCTGTAGGGCGAGCAGGGTCAGCAGATCGTTTTCTTCATAAGCCTTGTTGGCGCGCTGCATCAGCTCGGTCTTGCGCTGCCGTGCGGCCGGGTCGGTTTCGCGGTCGGGATGGAGGTGGCTGGCCAGCTTGCGGTAGGTCTCGCGCACGGCTTGCTCGGCCGCTTGCCGGATCTCGGCGAGCCGCTGCGCCTTGCGCGTCGGTTTGCCTGTGGCTCGCGTCCGTTCGCGCTCGTCCAGTCGAGCCTGGATCTGTTCCAGCATCTCCTCGAGGTCGTCGCCTTCGAGACCATCCAGTATCTCTTCCCCATACAGGTCCCCGAGCAGACCACGCGCCAATTCCCGTTCGAATTCGGCGTTCTCGGCATGTGTGAGGACACTATGGCGGTCGTAGATGGCGATCAGTTCGGGGTCCGGGGTCTCACGGATGATCGGTTCGAGCAGCCAGAGCAGATACTGGCCAAGTGCATCGCGGCGCTTGCGGGTGAGCAGTTTCTTTTGGCTCGGTTGGGTGAGCAGGGTGTCGATTTGCTTGATCAGCTCGATCTGCGCCTGTTGCATGGCGTCGAGCAGCGGTAAGAGTTTCGCCCGCCCGCGTTGGCGCAGGTCGTCAAGACGCTTCTGCCATTGCGCGACCTCGTCGCGCAGGCGGCGCACCTGGTCGGTGAGACGGTTGAAGGTGCGCTGGGCAGGGTCGAGTCGATTGCTCGAGCCGGGGATCTTGACCAGACCCTTGACCTCTTCGGGTAGCGGCAGGTCGTTGAACAGTGAGCCTGAGTGTTGACTCATGTGGGTATGCTCCATGCGGGTGACCGGGAGGACGCGGCTGCGTGCGGACGTCCTATGGAGAAGACGCAAAGACGTCCTTGCAAGGTGATCGGGTGTTCGCGCCAGCGGGCGATCGACTGGGAGAGAAGTAACTGCGTGGGCAAGGTGAGGTCGCAGGCCACGGCAAGCCAAGTGTCATCGCGACAGACCGCGAGGGTAGACTCAAATAAGGTTTGCGCCCGATAGGGGGTCTCGATGAAGAGCTGGGTCTCATCGTGGGCCGCGGCGCGACTTTCCAGAGCGCGTAGCGCCTCCCGACGGGCAATGGGCTTCGCCGGCAGGTAGCCGTGGAAGGCGAAGCGCTGGCCGGTAAGCCCCGAGCCCATGAGGGCGAGAAGAATGGCCGAGGGGCCCACCAAAGGACAAATGCGGATGCCCTGCGCATGCGCCAAGCGCACGAGCTCCGAACCGGGGTCGGCCACGGCCGGGCAGCCGGCCTCCGATAGGAGACCCACGTCCCGCCCTTCGCGTAAGGGGAGGATGAGTTCGGGCAGCCGCTCGCTCGGGGTGTGTTCGTTGAGTTCGAATATCTGCAGCGCCTGTAAGGGCCGCTGTATACCGAGCCTTTTGAGAAAGGCGCGTGCGCTTTTCGCCCGCTCGACGATAAAGACTTCGAGCGCTGTCGCGATCTGACGAGTATGCTCGGGCAGCACTCGATCCGGCGGTGTATCACCCAGAGGGGTTGGGATGAGGTATAACGTTCCGTGCATCCGATGCGTGCGGCTTACCTCCCGCGTCATGGTCAGTTCCCCTATAGGTCAGGACATCCACCCCTTCGTTGGCCAGCATCTCGGTGAGCTTGATGAGCGGCAGCCCCACGAGGGCGGTGGGGTCTTCGGTCTCGTAGCGAGCAATGAGGGCGATGCCGAGCGACTCGCTCTTGGCCGAGCCACAGCAGTTGTAAGGCGCATCCTTGCGCAGATAGGCCTCGATCTGGGCGTCGGTGTAATGACGCATGACCAGGCGCACGGGGACTACGGCAGTCTGCACGCGACCGATGCGGGGATTGAGCAGGGCGAGCGCAGTGTGGAACTCCAGGGTCTTGCCGCGCATGCGCTTGAGTTGCGCGACGGCCTTGTCATGGGTGCCGGGCTTGCCGAGCTGTTCGCCCTCCAGCAGGGCCACCTGGTCGGAGCCAATGATCAGGGCATCGGGATTGTGTTCGGCCACCGCCTGGGCCTTGGCCACGGCGAGGCGTAGGGCGGTGTCGTCGGGGCGTTCGCCAGGCAGTGGAGTCTCGTCCACACAAGGGGCCGCTGTCTCGAACGGGATCTTGAGACGCGCCAGCAGTTCGCGCCGGTAGGGGGAGGTGGAGGCGAGGATCAGATGCATCGACTCTAGAGGATTAGAAGCGCGAGGGGAAAGAGATGTCTGCGGAGATGTCTGCGGTCGGCCAGCGGTCGTTCTTCTTTTTGGCGCGTCACTCCGGCTGAATCTCCACGAGGACCTGATCCGGTGTAACAGCGTCGCCCTTGGCGACGTGGATGGCGATGACCGTGCCGGCCACCGGGGCTTGGATCTCGTTTTCCATCTTCATCGCTTCGATGACCAGCACGCCATCGCCGGCGTTGACCTTTTGTCCGGTCTTGACCAGGACATCGACGATGGTGCCTGGCATGGCCGTGGTGACATGGCCGGGATGGGAGGGTTTGGGCCGCTGTCGCGCAGGGGGGACGCTCGCGGTCGTCGCCGCCTGGCGGCTGGTCTGTGCCCCGGGCGTGACCTCAATCTCGCTCAAGGTCTCGACCAGGACCTCCTCGGCCACGCCATCGACATGCACGTAGAAGGGCCGCTTGTCCTCATCGCGACGGCCAGTGCCGGTAACCCGCACATGGTAGGTCTCACCGTGCAAGGTGATGCGAAACTCGTTCGGGGCATACTGCGGTGTGCGCTCGCTCGTCTGCTTTGCCTCCGGCGGAAGCAAAGGCTCGGGGGTGAGGGTGCCGGCGGCGCGCTCCTGCAGGAAGGTACGGCCAAGGTCTGGGAACATGGCGTAGGTGAGCACGTCCTCGTCGGACTTGGCCAGCCCTTCGACCTCGCCGCGCAGTTTGTCGAGCTCCTCCGGAATCAGGTCGGCTGGCCGGCAGGTGATGACATCGAGGTCGCCGACGGCGAGCTTGCGCACCTCTTCGTTGATCTTGCCGGGCGCGCGCCCGTAGCGGCCGAGGAGATAGTTTTTGACCTCGTTGGTCACCGACTTGTAGCGCTCACCGGTGAGCACGTTGAGCACGGCCTGGGTGCCGACGATCTGCGAGGTGGGCGTAACCAAAGGAGGATAGCCCAGGTCCTCGCGCACGCGCGGGATCTCGGCGAGGACCTCGTCCATGCGGTTGAGCGCCCCCTGTTCCTTGAGCTGATTGGATAGGTTGGAGAGCATGCCGCCAGGGACCTGAGCGGTGAGGATGCGAGTGTCCACGCCGGTGAATTCGGCCTCGAACTGCCAGTATTTCTTGCGCACCTCGCGGAAATAGGCTGCGATCTCCTGCAAAAGGCCGAGATCAAGACCAGTGTCGTACTCTGTGCCCTGTAGCGCCGCGACCAGGCTCTCGGTGGTGGCGTGGCTGGCCCCCTCGGAGAAGGCCGAGATACAGGTGTCGATGATGTCCGCGCCGGCCTCCACCGCCTTCAAGTGCACCATGGCGGATAGCCCCGTTGTGGCATGGCTGTGGGTGTTGACCGGCAACCCAGTGGCCGCCTTGATGCCCTTGACCAGCTCGTAGGCAACATAGGGGGTGAGCAGTCCGGCCATGTCCTTGATGGCGATGGAGTCCACGCCCAGGTCGGCGAGTTCCTTGGCCAGCTCGACGAAGTAACCAACGTCGTGCACCGGGCTCACGGTGTAGCAGACCGTGCCTTGCGCGTGCTTGCCGCTCTTTCTGACCGCTTCCAGGGCCACGCGCAGATTGCGCGTGTCGTTCATGGCGTCGAATACGCGGAAGACGTCCACCCCGTTGTCGGCGGCCTTGCGCACGAATTCGCGCACCACGTCGTCGGCGTAGTGGCGATAGCCGAGCAGGTTTTGCCCTCTGAGCAGCATGTTGATGCGCGTATTGGGCAGGGCCCGGCGCAGCTTGCGCAGCCGTTCCCAAGGATCCTCCTTGAGGAAGCGCACGCAGGCATCGAAGGTGGCTCCACCCCAGGCCTCCAGAGACCAGAAACCCACCCGGTCGAGTTTGGGGCAGATCGGCAACATGTCCTCGGTGCGCATCCGCGTGGCAATGAGGGACTGGTGGCCGTCGCGCAGGACGAGATCGGTGACGTGTACTTTCGCCATGGTCGTGAATGTCAAATCCCGAGGTGGGCGGCAATCGCAGCCGAGATGGCCGCGGCGATGTGCTCCGGCGGACGGCGCACCACATAGTCGAGCAGCTCCGGATGGGCGTCGACGAAGCCGGTGTTGAAGCGTCCGCTCGCGAAATCGGGGCTGGCGAGGATCTGCCGGTAGTAGGGTATGGTGGTCTTGACCCCATAGACGATCATGTCGTCGAGGGCGCGGATCGCGCGCTGGATGAGGCCCTCCCAGGTGAGATTCCAGACCACCAGCTTGGCGATCATGGAGTCGTAATAGGGCGGAATGACGTAGCCGGAATACATGGCCGCGTCGATGCGCACGCCGGGGCCGCCGGGCGCATAGTAGCGGGTGATACGGCCGAAGCTGGGCAGGAAGCTGTTCTTCGGGTCCTCGGCATTGATGCGGAACTCCATGGCATAGCCACGGTGCCGGATATCCTCTTGCCGGTATTGCAGCGGCAGGCCGTCGGCGATGCGGATTTGTTCCTGGACGATGTCGATGCCGGTGATCTGCTCGGTCACACAATGCTCGACCTGTAGTCGCGTGTTCATCTCCATGAAGTAGAACTGATTGTCCTGGTCGAGCAGGAATTCCACCGTGCCAGCGTTGACATACTTGACCGCGCGCGCCGCGCGCACCGCCAGTTTGCCGATGTATTCGCGCTGCGCCTCGGTCAGCTGCGGCGAGGGGGCGATCTCGATCAGCTTCTGGTTGCGGCGCTGGATGGAGCAGTCACGCTCGAACAGATGGATGCAGTTGCCCTGGCTGTCGCCGAGGATCTGCACCTCGATGTGTTTGGGGTTGACCACACACTTCTCTAGGAAGACCTCGGGTTTACCAAAGGCCTTGCCTGCCTCGGAGACGACACGCTCGTAGTTCTTGAGCAGATCGGCCTCCGAATCGCAGCGGCGAATACCGCGACCGCCACCCCCATTGGTGGCCTTGAGCATCACCGGATAGCCGATCTTGGCGGC
>CALAMX010000180.1 GCA_937925755.1 uncultured Burkholderiales bacterium | reverse complement strand
GCCTGGGCGAGACGGCCGCCCGGCAGCTCCTGCAATCTCGCCTGCCACTTGGCACGGCAGCCGCTCTTCGACTGGGCATGATCGACGCCAACTTCGGCAGCGATGTCACCACCTTCCGCGCTGAGACGCACCGCCGCGCCGCCGAACTCGTCCGTGCTGCGGACTATTCCGCCCGCCTGGCGGAAAAGCGCGCCCGCCGTGCCGCCGACGAGACGGCCAAGCCACTTGACGCCTACCGCGCCGAAGAACTCGCCGAGATGCGGCGCAATTTCTACGGCTTCGACGTGAGCTACCACGTCGCCCGTCAGCGCTTCGTGCACAAGACCCCGCACGCCTGGACCCCCAGGCACCTTGCACGCCATCGCGCTTCGAGCTGGACTTCGCCACTGCCGGACCACGCCGCATGAGCGTGCGATTGAGCGCCCAGGCGCGGCTTGCACCGCGCTCTACAGAATCGTGAGCCGGCTTGTTCCCGCACCCCTGCTCGGTTATAGTGCGCTTCACGTTCCCGTGGTGAGAGCCTCACCCTGCCGCCGCAGACGTAACCCACCCAGCAACCGCTCAGGCAAAAGGACCGCCGGGACGGAGAACTCTGGAGAGCATGGCAGCGGCCACCCCCAGGGCAAATCCTCGAGCGACCAGGACAGAGGGGTGAGTGCCGTCACGGCAACCGACCGCAACCCGATCACCGCCCCCATGCAGCAGACCCCACTGAACGCCAAGCACCGCGAACTGAACGCCAAATTGGTCGATTTCGCCGGCTGGGAGATGCCGCTTCACTACGGCTCACAGATCGAGGAGCATCACGCAGTACGCCGCGCCGCCGGCATGTTCGACGTCTCCCACATGTTGGTGGTGGATGTGCGCGGCGAGGCGGCGCGCCCTTACCTGCGCCGCCTGCTGGCCAACGACGTCGCCAAGCTCACCACCACCGGCCGCGCCCTTTATAGCTGTATGCTGCACGAGGGCGGCGGGGTCATCGACGACCTCATCGTCTATTTCCTGCGCGAGGAGTGGTTCCGCCTGGTGGTCAACGCCGGCTGTGCCGACAAGGACCTGGCCTGGATGGAAGAGCAGCGCGAAGCACATGCCCCCGGTCTTGACATCATCCCCCGTCGCGACCTGGCGATGATCGCCGTGCAGGGCCCGCTGGCGGGCGAGAAGCTGTGGGCGGCCATGCCCGGCACGCGCTCGTTGACCGAGCCGCTCAAACCCTTCAGCGCGGTGACGGTGGGTGACATGTTCATCGCGCGCACCGGCTACACCGGCGAGGACGGCTTCGAGGTGATGCTGCCGGGACGGGCCGCGCCCTTTTTCTGGCAGGCCCTGCTCGAGGCCGGGGTCAAGCCCTGCGGCCTGGGTGCGCGTGACACATTGCGGCTCGAGGCCGGCATGAACCTCTACGGCCAGGACATGGACGAGCGCGTAACCCCGTTCGAGTCAGGGCTCGCCTGGACGGTGGACCTGAACGACCCGGCGCGCGAGTTCATCGGCCGCGACGCACTGCTGCGGCTGCCGCGCACCCGCCAGATGGTGGGGCTGATCCTCCTGGACAAGGGGGTGCTGCGCGCCCACCAGAAAGTGCACACCGCGCACGGCGAGGGCGAGATCACCTCGGGCGGCTACTCACCCACGCTCGACGCCTCCATCGCGCTGGCACGCGTGCCGGTGGCGGTGGCACTCGGCGACGAGGTGGGCGTTATGGTGCGCGACAGGACGTTGCGCGCCCGCGTGGTGAAGTATCCTTTCGTGCGTAACGGCAAGCCGCTCATCTAGCGCAGGTAATCCAGGATGCGCCCGATCCTTCGCAGTCCCAAGGCGAAAGCCCCCTTGCCGTTTCCCATTTTCCGTTTCCATTGACACGGAGGCCACCATGAACATCCCCACCGATCTCAGATACACCAAGACCCACGAGTGGGTGCGGCTGGAGGCCGACGGCACGGTGAGCGTGGGCATCACCCACCACGCCCAGGACCTGCTCGGCGACATGGTGTTCGTCGAGAACCCCACCGTTGGGCGTCAGCTCGCGCAGAACGAGGAGTGCGCCGTGGTCGAGTCGGTCAAGGCCGCCGCCGACGTCTATGCCCCAGTCGCCGGCGAGGTGGTGGCGGTGAACGACGCGGTCGAGGCCGCCCCCGAGAGCCTCAACAAGGACCCCTACGGCAGTTGGATGTTCCGCCTCAAACCCAACAACCCCTCCGACTTGGAAGGTCTGCTCGACGCTGCCGGCTATCAGGCGCTGGTGGCGTCCGAGGGCCATTGACCGGCGAGGGGGCCTGGTGAAGTTCTCGATCGAAGCCTTTGCGGTACCCCGACATTTGCTGCGCTGACCATGCCCTTCATCCCCCATACCCCGCAGGACATCGCCGAGATGCTGGCGGCGATCGGCGTGCCGAGCCTCGACGCCCTGTTCGACGAGATCCCGGTTGAGTTACGCTGCGCCAGGCTCGAGGGCGTGCCCGAAGGGCTGCCCGAGATGGCGGTCATGCGGCTGGCGCAGGCGCGCGCGGCGCAGGACGGTTTCTGGTCCAACTTCATCGGTGCCGGCGCTTACGAGCACCACATCCCCGCCGCCATCTGGCAGATCGTCACGCGCGGTGAGTTCTACTCGGCCTATACCCCCTATCAGGCCGAGGCGAGCCAGGGCACGTTGCAACTCATCTACGAATACCAGAGCATGATGGCGGGCCTCACTGGCCTGGAGGTGTCCAACGCCTCGCTCTACGACGGCGCCAGCGCACTGGCCGAGGCCATCCTCATGGCGGTGCGAGCGAACAAGAACGGCGCGCCCCGGGTGCTGGTACCGGCGACCGTGCCGCCGCGCTATCGGGCGGTGGCCCGCGCGATCGTCGGCAATCAGGGCATAGAGCTCGTCGAGCTACCCTACTGTCCGGAGCGCGGCCACACGCGGACCGAGGCCCTGGCCCAGGTTGAGGCCTCACCGGCATCCGCCCTGGTCATCCCCCAGCCCAACTTTTTCGGCGTGCTAGAACCGGTCGATGTGCTCACCGATTGGGCACAAGCGCACGGCATGTTGGCCATCGCCGTCGTCAACCCGACGGCCTTGGCCCTACTCAAGCCCCCTGGCCAATGGGGTGCAAAAGGGGCAGACATCTGCGTGGGCGACGGACAACCGCTCGGCATCCCGCTCGCCTCCGGCGGCCCTTACTTCGGCTTCATGACCGCGCGTCAGTCTCTGGTGCGGCAGATGCCCGGCCGCATCGTCGGCCGCACCGTGGACTTGGAAGGCAAACCGGGCTTCACCCTGACGCTGCAGGCGCGCGAGCAGCACATCCGCCGCGCCAAGGCCACCTCCAACATCTGCACCAACCAGGGCCTCATGGTCACGGCCGCGACCCTTTATCTCGCCCTTCTCGGCCCACAGGGACTCAAGGAGGTGGCGCTCGCGAGCCACGCCCGCACCCGTGCCCTCGTGGAAAAGCTCACCGCCATCCCTGGCGTGCGCAAAGCCTATACCGCCCCCTTCTTCCACGAGGTCGTGCTGCGGCTGCCCGCCAACCCGCAGGAGGTTTTGCGGGCACTGCGCGCCCAGGGCATACTCGGCGGTTATGCACTGGGCGGCGATTATGCCGATCTGGCCGACGCCATCCTGGTCTGCGCGACGGAGACCAAGACCGATGACGACCTCGATGACTATGCGCAAAAATTGGCGCGTATCCTGAGCCGGCGGCGCGAGGCACCGCCTTGTGCCTACAAGTCCTGAACCACCCCCAACCAACCTTTACGAGAGGAGCAAGACGATGGCAACCGTGACCCTGGGCGGCGAGCCCATCTCCGTTGGTGGTACCTTCCCCCGTGTCGGTGAGACGGCCCACTCCTTCATGCTAGTGGACAAGGACCTGAAGGATGTCTCGCTGTCCCAATTCTGGGGCAAGCGCAAGATCCTCAACATCGTCCCCAGCCTGGACACCCCTGTATGCGCCGAGTCCACGCGCAAGTTCAACGCCGCGGCCGCCAGCCTGCCCAACACCGTGGTACTGGTCATCTCCGCCGACCTGCCCTTCGCCCAGAACCGATTCTGCGGTGCCGAGGGCCTGAACAACGTGATCACCCTGTCCACCATGCGTGGGCGTGACTTTCACAAGGACTATGGGGTCATGATCATGGATCCACCGCTTGCCGGTCTTTGCGCGCGCGCCGTCATCGTCCTGGATGAGCGCGATCGCGTCCTCTACGCCGAGCTGGTGCCCGAGATCAAGCAGGAACCGAACTACGAGGCCGCCTTGGCCGCTGCGCGCGGGGAGACTGCACAGACCGTTTGAACGTCGCGTAGCCAGCCGTGTCAGCGTTCGCCACGGACGGTCGCGTCGCTTCTTTCGGCTGCCCATCCCACTGACATGCTGATCTTCGACCTCTCCCGCCCCGGCCGCCGGGCCCATGCCCAATCACCCAGCGTCGCCCCGCCGGCGGACGATCTACCGGCCGAGCTTTTGCGCAGCACGCCGCCGCCGCTGCCGGAGGTCTCGGAACTCGACGCGGTGCGCCACTACACCCGGCTGTCGCAACTGAACTTCTCGATCGACACCCACTTCTACCCGCTCGGCTCCTGCACCATGAAGTACAACCCGCGCGCCTGCAACGCGGCGGCCCTGCTGCCGCAGTTCCTGGCGCGCCATCCCTTGGCCGACGCCGAGACCGGGCAGGGCTTTCTTGCCTGCCTATACGAGCTGCAGGAGATGTTGAAGGCGGTGACCGGCATGGCTGGGGTATCGCTCGCCCCCATGGCCGGCGCCCAGGGCGAGTTCGCCGGGGTGGCGATGATCCGCGCCTACCACCACGCGCGCGGCGACACCGCTCGGCGCGAGATCATCGTGCCCGACGCCGCGCACGGCACCAATCCGGCCAGCGCCATGATGTGTGGCTTTACGGTGCGCGAGATCCGCACCGACGAAAACGGCAATGTCGATCTCCAAGATTTGCGCGCGGCCGTGGGGCCGCACACCGCCGGCCTCATGCTCACCAACCCCTCGACCCTGGGCGTATTCGAGCGGAACATCATCGAGATCCAGCGCATCGTCCACGAGGCCGGCGGACTGACCTACTACGATGGCGCCAACCTCAATGCCATCCTGGGCCGGGTGCGGCCGGGTGACATGGGCTTCGACGTCATCCACATCAACCTGCACAAGACCTTCTCCACCCCGCATGGCGGCGGTGGCCCCGGGGCGGGTCCGGTGGGCGTGAGCGAGCGCCTGCTGCCCTTCCTGCCCATCCCCCTGGTGGTGGAGGAGCGCGGCTTCTATCGCTGGGCCGAGGAGACGGAGCGGCCGCAGTCCATCGGCCGGCTCTCCGCCTTCGGTGGCAACATGGGGGTGCTGCTGCGCGCCTGGGTCTACGCGCGCATGCTCGGGCGTGCCGGTATGCAGCGGGTGGCTGATTTCGCGGCGCTCAACGCCAACTACCTGGCTGCCGAGCTCGCCCGCGCCGGCTTCGAGTTGGCCTTCCCCGCGCGGCGGGCGAGCCACGAGTTCATCGTCACCTTAAAGCGCCTCAAAGAGGCCACCGGCGTCACCGCCATGGATTTCGCCAAGCGGCTGCTCGACTACGGCTTCCACGCCCCGACCACCTACTTCCCCATGCTCGTGCCCGAGTGCCTCTTGATCGAGCCGACCGAGACCGAATCCAAGGCCACCCTGGACGCCTTCGTCGCCGCGATGGTGCAAGTCCGGCAGGAGGCCGAGCGTGATCCGGCCCTGGTCAAATCCGCCCCGCATCGGCTGCCCGTGCGGCGGCTCGACGACGTGCGCGCCGCACGCGAGCTGGACCTCGTCTGGAAGGAGAAGCCTTGAGCCGCGCAGAGCCAGGCCGACCACAGGCCCGCAGCCGGGTGCAGGCCGCGCCCGGCCCCGCTCCCACCGCCGGTGGGTCACAAGAGATGCCGCAGCAGGAGAGTCCGCACAAAGGCAAGACCGGGCTCACCCGCGTCTTGAATGCCTTCTTCTATTCGCTGGCCGGCCTCAAGGCCGCCTATCGCCATGAAGAGGCCTTCCGCCAGGAGGTCTGGCTTGCGGTCATCCTCATCCCGCTCGCCCTCTATCTCCGCGACTCACCCATCGAACGGGCGCTGATGATCGGCAGTGTGCTGCTGGTGCTGATCGTCGAGTTGATCAACTCCGCCATCGAGGCCACCGTCGATCGCATCTCCCTCAAGGACCACGTCCTCGCCAAGCGCGCCAAGGACATCGGCAGCGCCTCGGTCTTCGTCGCGCTGCTCAACGTCGTGGTGCTCTGGGCGCTGATCCTGGTGGGCTGAGCTCAGGTGAGGTCGTTTTCCAGGGTGACAATCTCGTTGAGCGCTTGGGCCGCGTTGCAGCGGCGACAGCCAGGGCCGGGGGCCTTGATCTTCGTTTGCCCGTTCAACAACAGGACTGGCCGGATGGCGTAGGGGTACAGCAGGCGCCGGCCTCGGCGACCGGGATCCCGAGCGGTTTGCCCTTGGGCACCCGGGGCTTCTCCCCCGCCGCGGCAGGGGTGGTCGCAGCCTCGAGCAAGGCGGCAAGTTCCTCGTCGAAGCGACCGTCCAACGTCTGCGCCGCCTCATCGCGGATGTGGCGGGCGATATCGACGACGGTGCGGATATGCGCCTCGGGCACGCCCAGATCGCGCAGCCGCGCGACCTGGCACAGGCCCTGTTTGGGGTGGTTGGCGGCGATGTTGGCGGCTAGGGCCACCAAGGCGACGATACTCGGATGCAATTCACTCATGGCAGGGTCCTCCAGTGGGTTGAAACCGACATTGCCAGGACGCAGGCGATCGCCAAGTCGGCGGCAAAAGAGGTGCGCAAAGAGCTGCGGCTGCGCGGCGGAATGAGCCTCTTGAGCAGAGACCACGCTCGCACCGCCATCCTATGGGCGAGAGCGGTGACGATGGGCACCTCCTTCACGCAAAGGGTATTGAGCATCGGCAGGATGCCGGCTGCGTCCGGCTACGGGGTATCGGCCGCGGTGAAGCCGCTCAACAAAGGATGGAGGCGCCAGAGCAAGAAGGCGTCACCACCCGGAGAAGGGCGTCGCCGACCATGAAAAGGCGTCACCGACCACAAGGCGTCACCGCCCCTGGCCCGACGACCCTTTGGCGTGTGCCGGGGCGGCGCAACGGTATTCTGCCGAGGACGGACGGCAGGCATTCTCCGAGACACGGACAACGAGGCCTCATCCACGAGGTTCACCCCTCGACGGCACGAGTCCTCGCTCGTACCAGCCGCGTGTTCGGTTGACCAGCTTGACCACCAGCAGCATGACGGGCACCTCGATGAGGACACCGACTACGGTCGCGAGCGCTGCCCCCGATTCGAAGCCAAACAGCGAGATGGCCGCCGCCACCGCCAGCTCGAAGAAGTTGGACGCGCCGATCAGGGCCGAGGGGCAGGCCACGCTGTGCTTTTCGCCCACCAAGCGGTTGAGCCCATAGGCGAGTGCCGAGTTGAAGAAGACCTGGATCAAGATGGGCACGGCGAGCATGGCGATGATCAGCGGCTGTTTCAGTATGGCCTCGCCCTGGAAGGCGAATAGCAGCACCAAAGTGGCGAGTAGGGCCAGGATGGAGGCGTGCCCCAGGCGGGTGAGGGCTGCGTCGAGCCGAGCCTGTCCCTGTCGCAGCAGGTGTTTGCGCCATAGCTGGGCGATCAGCACCGGGATGACGATGTACATCACCACCGAGATCAACAGCGTGTCCCAGGGGACGCGAATCGCCGACAGGCCAAGCAACAGGCCGACGATGGGGGCGAAGGCGAAGACCATGATCAGATCGTTCAATGCCACCTGGGTCAGCGTGAAATAGGGGTCGCCGTTGGACAGCCGGCTCCAGACGAAAACCATGGCGGTACAGGGGGCGGCGGCGAGCAGGATGAGGCCGGCCACATAGCTGTCCAATTGCTCCGCCGGCAACCAGGGGGCGAAGATCTGACGGATGAAGATCCAGGCGAGCAGGGCCATGGAGAAGGGCTTGACCGCCCAGTTGATGAAGAGGGTGACGCCGATCCCCCGCCAGTGCGCACGCACCTGGTGCAGGGCCCCGAAGTCGATCTTCATCAGCATGGGGATGATCATCACCCAGATGAGCAGCCCCACCGGCAGGTTGACTTGGGCCACCTCCATGCGCCCCAGGGCCTGGAAGGGGGCGGGAAACCACTGCCCCAGGGCCACTCCCACAAGGATGCACAAGGCCACCCACAGGCTCAGCCAGCGCTCGAAAAAGCTCATGGGTGCACCCGCCGCGCGGCGGGCGGTGATCTCGCATTGCGCCGACATATTCAGAGCCCCAGCGCTTCGCGCACCGCCGGTACCAGGCGGGCGCGGATGTCGTCGCGCACGCGCAGGAAGGACTCCAGCGGCTCGCCGTGCGGGTCGTGGAAAGGCAAGTGGATGCTTCGCACCGGCCGCGGGAAGACCGGGCAGCTTTCGCGCGCGTTGTCACAGACGGTCACCACCAGGTCGATGGGCTCATCGATCACCGCCGCGACGTCCTTGGGGTAGAGCCCCTCGGTGGGCAAACCGGCCGCCTCGAGGGCGGCGATCGCCCCATCGGCCACCCTGGGCTGCGGGTGCGTGCCGGCGGAGATGGCGCGCACCTGCGGGGCGAGATCGTGGTTGAGGATCACCTCGGCCATCTGCGAGCGGCAGGAGTTGCCGGTGCACAGCACGAGGACGGTCTTGGGGTTCGCTGTCGTCATGAAACACTCCGGGTAGCAAAGGCGAAGGTTTGTTGCGTGTCCGATGCACACACCGCGCGCGTATCGCCGCAGCAGTTCTCGCTCAAGTAGTCGAGCAGGGCGTGCATGGCGGCAAAGTTGGCGGTGTAGCGCACATGCCGCCCTTCGGGGTGAGAATGGACGAGACCGGCATGGGCGAGGGTCTTGAGATGGAAAGACAGGGTGGCGGGCGGGACCCCCAGGGCCAGCGCGATCTCGCCGGCCATCTTGCCAGCCGGCCCGGCCTGCACCAGCAGGCGATAGATGGCCAAACGGTGCGCCTGTGCCAGGGCGGTCAAGGCTAGCACGGCCTGATTCAATTCCATCTTTCCAATAATATCGAAAGAACACGGGCTCGGCAAACCCTGACTCGGGGCCGCCAGTCCGCTATCCTACTCGGCGTTCACGCCTCGACACGTCCTGACGATGCACGACGAAGACTGGATCGCCCGCAGCCGTGCCGCGCTCTGGCACCCCTGCACCCAGATGAAGCACATGGAGACGTTGCCGCCGCTACCCATCGCCCGCGGCGAGGGGCCGTGGCTGATCGACTATGCCGGTCGCCGTTATCTCGATGCCATCTCCTCCTGGTGGGTAAACCTGTTCGGCCACGCCAATCCGCGCATCAACGCCGCCATCGTCGATCAGCTCGCGCGCATCGAACACGTGATCCTGGCGGGCTGCACGCACGCCCCCGTGGTGGAGCTGTCGGAACGGCTCGCGCAGCTGACGGGACTTGGGCATGCCTTCTATGGTTCGGACGGGGCCTCCGCCGTCGAGATCGCGCTCAAGATGAGCTACCACTACTGGAAGAATACCGGCCAGCCGGGAAAGACGGGTTTCGTCAGCCTCCGAAACGGCTATCACGGCGAGACCCTGGGGGCGTTGTCGGTCACCGACGTGGCCTTGTTCAAAGACACCTATGCACCACTGCTGCGCATCACGCATCAGGTGATGAGCCCGGATGCCCGACAGGCCGGGCCTAGGGAGTGCGCCGAGGATGTCGCGCGACGTGCCGCCGCAGATCTCGCGACCTATCTCGATGAGCACGCCGACACCACTGCCGCCGTCATCCTCGAGCCAATCGTGCAAGGGGCGGCCGGCATGGCCATGTACCACCCGCTCTACCTACGGCTGGCGCGCGAATTGTGCGACCGGCATCGGGTCCATCTCATCGCCGATGAGATCGCCGTGGGTTTCGGCCGCACGGGCACGATGTTCGCCTGTGAGCAGGCGCCAGAAGCGACTCGGGTGGCCGACATCGCCGACTTCGTCTGCTTGTCCAAGGGCATCACCGGCGGTTACCTGCCGCTATCGGTGATACTGACGCGCGATGCGATCTACGCCGCCTTCTACGACGACGCCACCGCGCGCGGCTTCCTGCACTCGCACTCCTACACCGGTAACCCACTGGCTTGCCGAGCCGCCCTCGCCGTGCTGGACATCTTTGCCGAGGACGACGTGCTGGCTACCAACCGTGCCCGCGCCGCCCGCCTGACCGAGCTGCTCGTGGCGGTGGCGCAGCACCCGCGGGTGGCCCACTTCCGCCACACCGGCATGATCTGGGCCTTCGACGTGATCGACGCCCCGCCCACTTTCGCGCGCGATTTTCACCGGCGCGCCCTCGATCTGGGCGTGCTTGTGCGCCCCATCGGCCATACGGTCTATTTCATGCCGCCCTATGTCATCGGCGAGGCCGAGATGCAGCGGCTTGC